>DATCPW010000283.1:0-4087 GCA_036569865.1 Candidatus Dormiibacterota bacterium | reverse complement strand
CCTCGCGCGCCAGGTCGGCGTTCCGTTCCTGGTGGTCGCGCTCAACAAGTGCGACATGGTCGACGACAAGGAGTTCATCGAGCTGGTCGAGCTCGACCTGCGCGAGCTCCTCACCAAGTACGAGTACCCCGGTGACGACATTCCGATCGTCCGCATCTCCGCGCTGAAGGCCCTCGAGGGAGACCCCGAATGGAGCCCGAAGATCATGGAGCTGATGGACGCGGTCGACACCTACATCCCGGAGCCGGAGCGCCCTGTCGACAGGCCGTTCCTGATGCCGATCGAGGACGTGTTCACCATCGAGGGTCGTGGCACCGTGACCACCGGCCGGGTGGAGCGCGGCAGGCTCAAGCGGAACGAGGAAATCGAGATCGTCGGTATCCACCCGAACAGCACGAAGACGGTCGTGACCGCCATCGAGATGTTCCACAAGGACATGGACGAGTGCCAGGCAGGCGACAACGTCGGTGCGCTGCTCCGTGGCGTCAAGCGCGAAGACGTCGTCCGCGGGCAGGTGCTCTGCAAGCCCGGCTCGATCAAGCCGCACACCCAGTTCCTGGCGCAGGTATACGTCCTGACCAAGGAGGAGGGCGGCCGTCACACGCCGTTCCTCACCGGATACCGCCCGCAGTTCTACATGCGCACCACCGACGTCACGGGCGAGGTCAAGCTCCCCGACGGCGTCGAGATGTGCATGCCGGGCGACAACGTTGTGATGGAGATCACTCTCGGTGAGCCGATCGCCATCGAGCAGGGACTCCGCTTCGCCATCCGCGAAGGCGGCAAGACCGTGGGCGCCGGCGTCGCCACGGAAGTCATCAAGTAAAGAAGAAGGGGAAAGGGCTCGCTAAGTGGCGCAAAAAATTCGGATCCGGCTCAAGGCCTACGACCACAGAGTGCTGGATCAGGCTGCGGACAAGATCGTGGATACCGCACGCCGTACGAACGCGCGCACAGCGGGTCCCATCCCTCTTCCCACGGAGATCTCAAAGCTCACGGTCATCCGCTCACCGTTCATCGACAAGGACTCGCGTGAGCAGTTCGAGATGCGCACGCACAAGCGCATCATCGACATCCTCGACCCCAACCCGCGCGTCGTCGACGCTCTGATGCGACTCAGCCTTCCGGCCGGCGTCAGCATCGAGATCAAGTCGTGAAAGGTCTCCTGGCAAGAAAGCTGGGCATGACCCAGCTGTTCAACCCTGATGGCACGACCTCAGCGGTAACTGTCCTCGAGGCCGGCCCTTGCAAGGTGCTGGGGCTGCGTACCACGGAGAAGGACGGCTATTCGGCGGCGCGCATCGCGTTTGAGACCGCGCCCGAGAAGAAGTTCACCAAGGCGATGCTGGGCGAGTTCAAGAAGGCCGGCTTCGAGCCACATCGGCAGGTCGTCGAGATTCGCGGATACGAGGGTCTCGAGGCCGGGCAGGAGCTGAAGGCCGAGATCTTCGCCGCAGGCGAGATCGTGGACGTGACCGCCCACTCCAAGGGCAAGGGATTCCAGGGGCTCATCAAGAGGCACAAGTTCAGCCGCGGGCCCGAGTCGCACGGCTCGATGAATGTGCGGCAGCCAGGCGCCATCGGCGCCACCGACGCCGCCCGAGTCTTCAAGGGCGTGAAGATGGCCGGGCAGATGGGCAACGTCAGGACGACTGCGCGCGCGTACAAGATCGTGCGTGTAGACGCGGAGCGGAACCTGCTCCTCGTCGAGGGCGGCGTTCCCGGCGGAAAGGGAGCGTTGGTTCTCGTCCGCCAATCGACCAAGCCGCAGAAGGTCAAGGGCCCAGCCGGCAAGCCGACGGGCAGGAAGGTCTGATGGCAGCCAAGAAGCCCACCGCGAAGCCCACGACCAAGGCCGGCGCAAAGCCGGTGACACGAACCACAGCGAAGGCGTCGCCTAAGACCACCGCGAAGAGGCCCACCGCGGCTAAAGCTGCAGCCGCGAAGCGCAAGGACAAGGAGAGGGATGAAGATCCGCTCCAGGCGCCGCTCTTCGATTCAGCGGGTGCGTCCCAAGGGCACATTCAGCTCCCCGAGCACATCTTTGCCGAGGAGCCGAACGCGCCTGTGATGCACCAGGCCTACGTGCGCCAGATGGCGAATGCGCGCCAGGGCACCGCGTCGACCAAGAGGCGAGGCGAGGTTTCGGGTGGAGGCGCCAAGCCCTACCGCCAGAAAGGAACCGGACGAGCCAGGCACGGCTCCATCCGCGAACCGTCCATGAAGGGCGGCGGCGTGGTCTTTGGACCTCATCCAAGGGATTACAGCCAGCGCATGCCCAAGCAGATGCGCCGGCTGGCGCTTCGCTCAGCCCTCTCGCAGAAGGCGCTCGAGGGCCGCGTGCGGGTGATCGACGGGTTTGGTTTCGAGGAGCCTCGCACCAGGCAGGCTGCGGAGCTCATCGAGGCCATCGGCTTCGACGACACCACGTTGATCGTGCTTCCAGCTCCCAGCTACGTGGTGAGCCGCTCGTTCGAGAACCTGGCCGGGTCCAAGATCATCCTGGCCCGCAACCTGAACATTCGCGACCTCTTTACCCACACCTACCTGCTGCTCGCCAAGGATTGCCTTGAGTTGCTCGAGGACAACTTCGGACGGCCGGAGTCACGGTCCAGGTCCAAGGCCCACGCGAGCCACGCAAGCGACCACGACGAGGCGGAAGAGGCGAAATGACAACCAGAGCCGCCTCAGAGATCGTGATCGGCCCGGTCATCACCGAGCGTACCTACCAGCTCTACACGCAGGGCCGGTACACCTTCCGTGTCTCAGCGCAGGCCTCGAAGACCGAGATCAAGAAGGCCCTTGAAGAGCAGTACGAGACGCAGGGCATAAAGATCAGGGACGTGAACACCGTGAGCATGCGGGGCAAGAAGCGCCGCAGCATGCGCCGCATCGGATCGATCGGTCACACCGCCGATTGGAAGAAGGCGATCGTGACCCTCGGCCCAGGCCAAAAGATTGAAGGGCTGTTCGGGAGCGTATAGAAAACATGCCACTACGCAAGTTCAAGCCAACCAGCCCAGGGCGTCGCTTCATGACGATCTCCGGGTTCGACGAGATCACCACCGACGAGCCGGAGAAGACACTCATCGAATCGATCCCATCGCACGCGGGCCGAAACAACCAGGGCCGGATCACGACGCGCCATCAGGGCGGCGGCTATCGCAAGCTCTATCGGAAGATCGACTTCAAGCGCGACAAGCACGGCGTCGAGGGCCGCGTCGCGACCATCGAGTACGACCCCAACCGGAGCGCCCGCATCGCGCTCATCCACTACAAGGACGGCGAGAAGCGCTACATCCTCGCGCCGCTCGGCCTCAAGGTCGGCGACCCGATCGAGAGCGGGGAGGACGCGCCGGTTCGCATCGGCAACGCGATCCCACTTGCGAGCATCCCGGTCGGTTCGACCATCCACAACATCGAGCTCACGCTTGGTCGTGGAGGCCAGCTCGTGCGGTCTGCGGGTGCTTCCGCTCAGCTCCTGGCGAAGGAAGGCGACTACGCCGTCGTTCGCATGCCGTCGGGTGAGCTGCGCCGGATCCACATCCGATGCCAGGCCACGATCGGCCAGGTTGGTAATATCGACCACGAGAACGAGTCAGGCGGCAAGGCCGGCCGCAGTCGGTGGCTGGGCGTGAGGCCGACAGTCCGCGGTTCGACGATGAACCCCCGCGACCATCCGCACGGTGGTGGTGAGGGCAAGACCGGACCGGGTGGCCATCCGCAGACCCCATGGGGCAAGCCCGCCCTCGGCTATCGCACGCGCAAGCCGAAGAAGGCCTCCGACAAGCTCATCATCCGCCGCCGGGAAAAGAAAGGACGCAAGAAGTAATTGTCACGCTCACTGAAGAAAGGGCCGTTCATCAGCGCTCCGCTCAAGGAGAAGATCGATCGGATGAACGCGTCCAAGGACAAGAAGGT
Organism: Candidatus Dormiibacterota bacterium; assembly: GCA_036569865.1. Lineage (GTDB taxonomy): Bacteria > Chloroflexota > Dormibacteria > Dormibacterales > Dormibacteraceae > Palsa-872. Next base: position 166 of record DATCPW010000283.1, on the reverse strand, counting down.
GATCCGCACCTGGGCGCGCGCGTCCGTGATCTACCCGGACATGGTCGGGCACACGATCGCCGTGCACGACGGGCGCAAGCACGTGCCCGTGTTCATCAGCGAGAACATGGTCGGCCACCGTCTGGGCGAGTTCGCACCCACGCGTCACTTCCGCGGCCACGGCACC
>DATCPW010000282.1:0-5215 GCA_036569865.1 Candidatus Dormiibacterota bacterium | reverse complement strand
CCGCTGCCTTGGCGCCGGCGTCTGGCGTGCTCTTGGCGCCTTCGACTCCGAACTGAGTGTTGAAGGTTGAGATCGCGGCCTTGAGCTTGTCGAACAGGCCGTCGTCCAGGGCCTTCTGCTTCTCGATCGCTGCGAGCAGGTCTTTCTGCTCGCTCTTGAGGAAGCGAACGAAGCCGGCCTCCCACTCGCGCACCCGCGCCACAGGCACCTTGTCCAGGTAGCCCTGCGTGCCCGCGTAGATCACCGCCACCTGTTCCGCGAGCGCCACCGGCTGGTACTTGTCCTGCTTGAGCAGCTCGGTCAGCCGCGCGCCTCGTTCCAGCTGGCTGCGCGTCTGCGAGTCGAGGTCAGATGCGAACTGGGCGAAAGCGGCCAGCTCGCGGTACTGCGCGAGGTCAAGTCGCAGCTGGCCCGCGACCTGCCGCATGGCTTTCGTCTGGGCGTCACCGCCGACACGCGAGACGCTGATGCCCACATTGAGCGCCGGCCGCTGGCCTGCGTTGAACAGGTCGGATTGCAGATAGATTTGGCCGTCTGTGATCGAGATCACGTTGGTGGGGATGAAGGCCGAGACGTCGTTCGCCTGCGTCTCGATGACGGGCAGCGCGGTCAGCGAGCCGCCGCCGTTGGCCGGGCTCATTTTCGCCGCCCGCTCGAGCAGCCTCGAGTGCAGGTAGAACACGTCGCCGGGATAGGCCTCGCGGCCCGGCGGGCGGCGCAAGTTCAACGAGAGCTCGCGATACGCCCACGCCTGCTTGGTTAGGTCGTCGTAGCAGCAGAGGGCTTCCTTGCCCTGCTCCATGAAGTACTCGCCCATGGCGCAGCCCGCGTACGGGGCGATGAAGTTGAGTGATGCGGCGTCGGAGGCGGTGGCGGCGACGATGATCGTGTAGTCCATCGCGCCGTTTTCCTCGAGCGTCGCGGTGGCTCGCGCGATCGACGCAGCGTTCTGCCCGATCGCCACGTACACGCAGATGAGGTCCTTGCCCTTCTGGTTGATGATCGTGTCGAGAAGGACCGTGGTCTTGCCGGTGAACCGGTCGCCGATGATCAGCTCGCGCTGACCGCGGCCGATCGGGATCATGGCGTCGATCGCCTTGATGCCTGTCTGCACGGGGCTGTCCACCCGCTTGCGGGTGATGACGCCGGGGGCGATCCTCTCGATCGGCATCGTCTTGGTCGTCTTGATCGGTCCTTTGCCGTCGAGTGGCTGGCCGAGGGGGTTGACCACACGGCCGATGAGCTCCTCGCCGACCGGAACCTCGAGCAGGCGGCCCGTCGTGCGCACCTCGTCGCCCTCGTGGAGGTGGCCGTAATCACCGAGGATGACGGCGCGGACCTGATCTTCCTCGAGGTTCAGGGCCAGGCCGTAGGTCTCGTTAGGAAATTCAAGGAGCTCACCGGCCATTGCGTTCTGGAGGCCGTAAATCTGCGCGATGCCGTCACTGGTGGCCACGATCCGACCAACGTCGGTCGCGACAAGGCTGGCATCGAAATCCTTCAGACGTTCCTTGATGACCTCTGAGATCTCTTTGGTGCTGATACCCACTTACTTGACTCCCTTCAGGACTGGTCCGCCAGGCGGCGGCGCAGCTGCTGCAATTTGGTGGCGACGCTCGCGTCGATCAGATGGTCGCCGTACTGGAGCTTCAGGCCCCCCAGGATTGCCTTGTCGACCACGACGGTCATCCGGACTTCTTTCCCCAACCGCTTGGAGAGCTGGTCAGCGACCTTGTCACGTTCCGCATGATCCAGCTCGACTGCCGTCGTGACGGTGGCGCGGACGCGGCCGGCCGCGGCATCGGCGAGCGCCTCGAATTCGTCCACGACGCCGCCGACCTGCTTCACCCGGTTCGACTCGATCAGGAGCCGCGCGAGGTTGGTCGCCTCCGGATCCAGTTGGTGTGGCGCGCTGGAGATGAGCTCCATGCGGCTAGCCACCGGAATCGTCGGGTTGGTGAGCACCGCGGCCACGCTCGGGTCGGACAGGAGGTCCCGAACCGTGGCCAGGCGCCGGCCCCACTCCTCGACCTGGCCCTCCTCCGTGGCCAGCTCGAAAACTGCGCGCGCGTACCTCCTAGCGGCTGCGGTCGCCACTCGCCACCTCGGCTATCGCCCGCTCGATGAGCTGCTTGTGCTTTGCGTCGTCGAGCGTCTCGCCGATAACCTTCTCAGTCGCCGCTATGACCAGGCCGGCGACCTCATTGCGCACCGACTGGATCGCCTTTTCGCGTTCGGCTTCAATCTCCTTCCTCGCCCTCTCGATGGTTCGCCTCGATTCCTCGTCGGCCTTCTGCCGCAGCTCCTGGCGCAGCTGTTCGGCCGACCTGCTTGCGGCTTCGATCACCGTCTGAGCCGTCTTGCGTGCGTCTTCGAGCTTGGCTTGCGCCTCGGCCAGGCGCGCCTCCGCATCCTCCCGTTCCTTTCGCGCTGCCTCCAGCTGCGCGGTGATCTCTCGCTGCCGCGCTTCGGCCACAGACACGATCCAAGGAAATACCGGCTTCGGTATTCCGAGGAACGGCAGTGGCACGTAGGTCAGGAACAGGAGCATGAAAACGAACCCAACCAGCTCGACGATAAGGGTCGCGTTTATCGTCAGCGGCCCGGCGACAAGAAGAGGAGCCGCTAGGATCACTTGCCGATCGCGAACACGAACAAGGCCCCGAAGGCCAGGTTGATGAAGTACATGCCCTCGACCAGGCCGATGATGATGAACATGATGCCCTGCAGCTGGGCGCGGGATTCCGGCTGGCGGGCAACACCCTGAATGGTGGCGTTACCAACAAGTCCGTCACCGATGGCGGCGCCAATGGCGCCTCCGCCGAGAGCTAGACCGAAGGCGATCATGGCGGCTGCAAAGTGATCCACTGCGCTCCTCCTTAGTGTGAATGCTTCTCTTCGAGCCCTTCGCGGGCGAGCCCAAAGTAGACCATGGTCAGCAACATGAAAATGAATGCCTGGATAAGGCCGATGAACAGGACGTCGAAAAGCTTCCAGATGGCAAGGAAGATAGGGGCCACGAGCCAAGAGCCCACCAGCGGCAGGTTGCCTAGCAGGAGGGTGATCACATAGATCATCAGGAGCCCTGCCAGTAGATTTCCGAAGAGCCGGAGCGCCAGAGTGGCGGGCTTTGCGATCTCCTCGATCACATTGAGGACTGTGAACCCGGCGCGTGCCAATAGCGGCAACTCGTGAGGTCGGGTGAGGTGGTGAAGGTATCCGCGCCAGCCCCTAAGCCGGATCGTGTAGGCGTTGACGACCAGGAATACGACGATGGCCATGGCGGCCGTTTGGTTCACATCAGTGTTCGCCGGATGGACGTTGGGCAGCAGCGTGATGGGAAAGAAATCCAGGTAATTGGCAACAAGAATGTAGAAGCCGATCGTCGCAGCCAAGGGCACCAGGTACGGTGCGTCCGGCGCGTTCTCTGTGGCAGTCCTGCGCACGTAGGAAAACAGCCATTCCGCCAGAGCCTGCAAACGCCCTGGTCGGTCGGGTTGGAGCGACCTTGCGATGATGATGGCCACTACGATGGTCACCAGGATGGCGATGGCGCTCGAGATAACGCTGTCGTAATTGATCTGGCAGAAAGAGCCACAGCCCAGATCGATGGTTGGATGGTTTACCGGTGCGTCTTCCGTAAGTATCAACTTCGCATCACCGATCGCAACGCGACCGCGGACATGATGAACTGCGACGACGCCAGGCCAGCGACGATGATCCAGGCCAGCGCCGGCTCGAATAGAAGGCCGATCGCGAGAGCCACCACTGAAAGGAACCCAAGACGCACGAGACTGGCAACGCGGAACGACCCAAGATGATCAGCCGTGCCTGCGGCGAGCAACCCGTTCAGTCCACCAAGCGCGACGCCAACGCCCAAAAAAGCTCCTGCATGGGGCTGACCAAACAAGGCGAGCGCCAGGAATGCAACCATCGCCGCACCCGAGCAAATAACTGCGGTGCGTCCCGGGACTCCGAAACCGCTCACATGTACCGTCTTACGTACCTCGTGTAAACCAGAGCTACCGCCGCGATGATGCCCACCGCAAGCCCGACAAACAGAAAAAGAGGGCTGGTGTGAAGCGCGCCGTCGAGCATAAACCCCAAAAACATCGGGACTACGACGGCTGCCGCGAGAGCCATTCCAAGGCCCGCAAGCTCAGCGCCGGACGGCCCAGTGCTCGTGGGGCGCGCCACTCCCGAAGTAATCCTAGCGTCTGGATGGTTCGGCGAGCAGGCGCCGAAGGTACGGAACCCGCACCCGCCATCCGGTCTTCTGCAGAAGGTCCGCCGCGACGGTTGAGGCCAGCGCGGCGGATGTCGCCACCACGACCGCGAGGATTCGGCCGTGGCCGAACAGCGTCAGCCCCAGGGCGCCAAGGATCGCACTCGCCGCGTAGAACACGTAGCACGTCTGGCGCGGGTCTAGACCGAAGGCCTGGAGGCGGTGATGGAGGTGTCTGAGGTCGGGCATGGCGACCGAGGTGCCCTCCCGCCGCCGCCGGAAGATCGCCCACGCGGTGTCGCCGATCGGCAACGCCAGCGCCAGCACGGGGACTACCAATGCAAAGGCGACAGCGACCTTGGCGACGCCGAGGATGGCGATGACGGCGAGCGCCGTGCCCAGGAAGTGGGCTCCCGAATCCCCCATGAAGATGCGCGCCGGGTGGAAGTTGAAGAGCAGGAAGCCCAGGCATGTCCCTGCCAGAGCCCCGGCCAGCTCGACTGCCGGCAGGCTGTGCAGGCCGGCGGCCGCGAGCATGAGCGTCACTGCCACGATGAAGATCACCCCGGCGGCGAGACCGTCGACGCCGTCCAGGAAGTTGACTGTGTTCTGCATGCCCAGCAGCCAGAAAATGGTCACGGGCACCGCCAGCCATTGAAGCTGGACCACGTAGTCGCCAGGCAGTCCGAAGGACGTGATCTTGAAGCCGAAGGCAAGAATCGCGACCAGCGCGATTAGGATCTGGAGCCCGAGCTTGATCGCCGCCCGGACCTGCCAGCGATCGTCGGCGATGAGCAGAAAAGTGGCCAGGCCCGTGACGACGAGAACGCCGACAGTGTCCTTGTTGTCAGGTAGGAAATACAGAACCGCCGCGGCAAACCCGAGATAGAGAGCGACGCCTCCAAGTAGCGGCGTCGGCTTCATGTGCGGATGGCGCTCGCCCGGCAGTGCCAGCATCGCGGTTCGTCGCGAGGCCCAGATCATCAAGGG
>DATCPW010000281.1:0-4844 GCA_036569865.1 Candidatus Dormiibacterota bacterium | reverse complement strand
GAACAAGGCGAGCGAATACTCGGCAAAGATGATCGCAATGCAGAACGCGACCAACGCCGCCGGCGACTTGATCGACGCGCTCACGCTGTTCGCGAACAAGGTGCGCCAGGCTGGCATCACCACCGAGCTCATGGAAATCGTAAGCGGCGCCGAAGCGATGCGTGCTTCGAGCTGAGGGGAGAGAGACAGATGGCCAAGACCAAGCACCCGGCGCAAGACCAGAAGAAGGACCAAAAGAAGGATTCGAAGGACGGCCACGTCAGCCAGGTCATCGGCGCTGTTGTCGACGTCCAGTTTCCGCCTGGAGAGCAGCCCGAGCTGTTCGAAGCGCTCGAGGTGACGACGGGCGACGGCCGCGTTGTCGTGCTCGAGGTCGAAGGCGCGATCGGCGACAACGTCGTACGTACCATCGCCATGGACGCGACCGACGGTTTTCGTCGCGGCGATCCGGCGAAAGCGACTGGAGGACCGATCTCGGTTCCGGTCGGCGTAGAGACACTGGGGCGCATGTTTAACGTGATCGGCGCGCCCATCGACGACCAGCCCGCGCCCGAAGGCGTCACCCGGTGGCCGATCCATCGGCCCGCGCCGCCGGTATCGGAGCAGCAGGCCAAGGTGGAGATCCTCGAGACCGGCATCAAGGTCATAGACCTGATCTGCACGTTCGCCAAGGGCTCGAAGATCGGGCTGTTCGGAGGCGCAGGCACCGGGAAGACGGTCATCGTGCAAGAGCTGATTCGCAACATCGCCTACCAGCACAAGGGCCGTTCGGTATTCGCGGGTGTGGGTGAGCGGACGCGCGAAGGCAACGACATGTATCACGAGATGCAGGACGCCGGTGTGCTCCCGCAGACCGCTCTGGTGTTCGGCCAGATGAACGAGCCCCCAGGCGCGCGCGCACGCGTTGGTTTGACCGGCCTCACCATGGCCGAGTACTTCCGCGATGCGGAAGGCGCGGACACGCTGCTGTTCATCGACAACATCTTTCGCTACCTGCTCGCGGGTTCGGAGGTGTCAGCGCTGCTCGGCCGCATGCCTTCGGCCGTCGGCTACCAGCCGACGCTGGCAACTGAGATGGGAGAGCTGCAGGAGCGGATCACCTCGACCAGCAAGGGCTCGATCACCTCGGTGCAGGCCGTCTACGTGCCGGCGGACGACTACACCGACCCGGCGATCCAGACGGTGTTCGCCCACCTCGGCGCCACCGTGCGCCTCGAGAGGTCGCTGGTCGAGATCGGCATCTATCCCGCCGTCGATCCGTTGGGATCGTCGAGCCGTTTCGTTGAGCCCTCGATCGTCGGGCAGGATCACTACGACACGGCGCAGGGCGTGAAGAAGACGATGCAGCGCTACAAGGACCTTCAGGACATCATCGCCATCCTCGGTATGGAGGAGCTTTCGGATGACGACAAACAGGCCGTGACCCGGGCACGGAAGATCCAGCGCTTCCTCTCCCAGCCCAACTACGTGGCGCAGCGGTTCACTGGTCGCGAGGGCAAGTCGGTCACGATCGCCGAGACCGTGCGCGGGTTCAAGGAGATCCTCGAGGGGAAGCACGACGACCTGCCGGAGCAGGCGTTCTACATGGTCGGCACCATTGACGAGGCGCGCGCACAAGGCGAAGAGATGAAAAAGAAGTCCTCGTCGTAGTGAAATTCGCACTGCGTGTCGTCAGCGTCGAACGCAGCCTGTTCGAGGGCGACGTGGAGTTCCTGGTCGCCAACGGCGCCGATGGAGAGCTTGGCGTTCTTGCCAAGCATGCACCGTTGATGACGATCCTCAAGCCGGGGCCGCTGAGAATCCAGGAGACGATAGGCGGGGAGGAGCAGGTCCTCTTCGTCGGTGGCGGTTTCATGGAGGTGCTCCCTGATCGAGTCACTGTCCTTGCCGACGTCGCCGAGCATGCCGACGAGATCTCGATCGAGAAGGCTGAAGAGGCACGTCGCCGCGCGCAGGAGCGGCTTGCCGGGACGCTGACGACGGCCGAAGAGATCGAGTTCCAGAACGCGCTTGCCACGGCGGAGGCGCGTCTCAGGCTGGCTCGCGCGCGCCGCGGCTAACCAACTACCGTAGGGGTCGATGATGACTCCAGCGCCGCGTCACGATCACGTGATTCGAATCACAGGGGGCGCCCAGCTCGCTGGTGACATCTGCGTCAGCGGTTCCAAGAACGCCGCCCTGCCCGAGATGGCCGCCGCCCTCCTCACGACAGAACCCGTCCGGCTCAACAACGTGCCCCGGGTGACGGACACAGCGCTGATGGGAGAGATACTCACCGGCCTGGGTGGACGGGTCGAAGGCGACGGCACGCTCATCCTCAAGACTGGGCTCGCGCAGGACAGCCATGTGCCTGACGACCTTGGGCGCCGCATGCGCGCGACGATAGTTCTTCTGGGCGCGCTTCTCGGCCGGTTCGGTAGGGCGCGTGTGCCCCGCCCTGGTGGCGACGACATCGGCGCGAGGCGTTTCGAGCAGCACCTCCGCGGCTTGCGACAGATGGGAGCGAGGATCGAGGAGACGCAAACGGAGATAGTCGCCGAGGTCGATCGCCTGCGGGGAAAGCGAATTGTGTTCGACCTCCCAACGGTCACCGGTACCGAAAACATCCTTCTCGCGGCTGTTCTTGCCGAGGGACGCACAGAGATTTTCAACGCCGCGCGCGAGCCTCACGTCCAGGACCTGTGCCTGCTGCTGGGCAAGATGGGCGCGCGCATCGAGGGCATCGGCACCGAGCGCCTGGTCGTGGATGGCGTCAAGGACCTGGGCGGCGCCGAGCACACGGTCATCCCCGATTACCTCGAGGCCGGCACCTATGCGATCGCGGTGGCGGCCGCCGGAGGGGAGCTGCGGCTCGACTGCAGCAGGCCTGAGGACCTGAACGTCGTGCTCCTCAAGCTGGAGCTGGCCGGCGCGCACGTCGAGGTGGGGGATGGATGGTTTCGGGTGGGCCGTAATCCCAAGACGCGACTGAAGCCGATCGACATGTCGACCTGGACGTTTCCCGGATTTCCAACCGATCTGCAGGCCCAGTACATGGCGATGATGACCCAGGCCGATGGCGAAACAGTGATCTCGGAGTACGTCCACGAGAACCGCTTTCAGCACGTGAATCAGCTGGCGAAGATGGGGGCGGGGATCAACGTCGAAGGTCGACTCCACGCGATCGTCCACGGTCCGGCACGACTGCGCGGCACCGAGGTCGCCATTCCGGACATCAGGTCCGGGGCGGCGCTGGTGATCGCTGCGCTGTGCGCTGAGGGCGAGAGCGTCCTGCACAACGCATGGCACGTCGATCGGGGCTACGAGGACATGCCGGGAAAATTGGCCTCGGTCGGGGCGAATATCACGAGCGAGAAGGTCGAAGCAGACGCGGCGGGTCCGGACCGGACTTACGAGTGATGCCTCAAGCGACACCTTAGGTGCTCTCTGGCCTGCACCTTGCCGTCGACGGGTCCGGGCTCACCCGACCCCGCGCCGGAGTCGGCGTCTACACGAGGGAGATCCTCCGCGCCATGAGCGTCGACCGGCCCGACTGCCGCTTCACCGTTTATCTTCCGCCCGACGCATCGGCGCCAAGCCCAAGCCCGGCGATTGGCTACCGGCCCCTGCCAAGCACACCATTCATCGGCCGTCATCTTCAATGGCCCGCACGCATCAGGCGGCTCAGGCCTGACGCGTACTTCGGCCCGGTGGGGGCGCTGCCCCTGGGCAACGTCGGCTGCCCGACGGTCATCACCGTCCACGACCTCGCCATCTACCGAAACCCCGGATGGTTTCCCGGGCGCCAGCCGCTCAGCACGCGCCTGGTGATTCCACGTTCGCTTGCGCGCGCCGACGTGATTGTCGCCGTTTCGCAAAACACGGCAGACGACATCGAGGACCTGTTCGGTGTCCCCGCGTCGCAAATCAGGGTGGTGCCCCACGGCGTATCTCACGTCTTCCGTCCGATGGACCGAGAGGACCTCGATCTGGCCCGCGCCCGCCTCCAGCTCCCTGAGCGCTTCATCCTGTTCGTCGGCACGATCGAGCCGCGCAAGAACCTGGCCACGCTGCTCGAGGCGTGGGCGATGCTCAGCGACAGGCCGGATCTCGTCATCGTCGGCGCCTGGGGCTGGCTGTACGAGCCGATCAAGGAGCGGATCGGCCGCCTCGGCCCGCGCGTCCATCACATCCAGGGTCTCGATCCTGCGGAGCTGCCGGCTGTTTACAACCTGGCTCGGGTCCTCGCGCATCCAGCCTGGTACGAGGGGTTTGGGTTCCCACCCCTCGAGGCGATGGCGTGTGGGACTCCAGTGGTCGTCTCTGACCGGGCGAGCCTGCCGGAGCTGGTCGGAGACGCAGCCCTGATCGCGCCGGCGAACGATCCCGAGGCCTGGCGAAAAGCGCTAGAGAAGGTCGTCGGAGATTCGGACCTGGCCGCGGACCTCAAGCGCCGAGGCATTCTGCGTGCGGCGCAGTTCAGCTGGTCGCGCTCGGCCGAACTGACGTGGCGGGCGATCGATAAAGCGGTCAAGACGGTTTAGCGCCTTAAGTGTCCAGCTCCGGGACCCTGTCAGGCCAACAGCTCGCGGATGACCGCGACCACGCCTGCCGTGCACCGGTCCCAGGTGAACTGCGCAGCCCGTTTCCGGGCGGCGCGCACGAGCTTCGCCCTCAGCGCCTTGTCTCCGAGCGCAATCTCGAGTGCTCTCGCGAGCGCGTCGGGATCCGCCGGATCCGCGTAGAGCGCTGCGTCGCCGCCCACCTCTGGCAGCGACGACGTGGCCGCCGCCACCACCACCTTGCCGCGTGACATCGCTTCGATGACCGGCAGCCCAAAACCCTCGTACAGGCTCGGCACCACG
>DATCPW010000280.1:0-3405 GCA_036569865.1 Candidatus Dormiibacterota bacterium | reverse complement strand
GCTAGAAAAGCCCCTGTCTGCCCATCAACGGGCGCGACTCGGGCTCGTGCGCACTTTCCAGCTGCCCTCGGAATTCGCCCGCTTGACGGTGCTCGAGAACCTGCTCGTCGCCGCGCCCGACAATCGAGGCGACTCGCTCTTCGGCGCGCTGTTGGGCAAGAGCTACTGGATGGACGACGAGCGTAGGCTCGTCGACCGGGCGCGCTCGCTGCTCAAGCGGTTCGGGATGACGGCCAAGGAATCTGACTACGCCGGCACCATGAGCGGCGGCCAGAAGCGGCTGATCGAGATCATGCGCGCGCTCATGTTGAAGCCCAGGGTCCTGCTGCTCGACGAGCCGATGTCCGGCGTCCATCCATCGATAGTCGAGGAGATCCAGCACTACCTCCAGGAGCTGCGGAGGGAAGGCTTGACCATCTTGATGGTCGAGCACGAGCTGCACCTGGTGGAGCGCCTGTGCGATTCGGTGATAGTCATGGCGCAGGGAAAGGTGATCGGCAGCGGAACCATGGCCACCCTGAGACAGCAGAAAGAGATTGTTGACGCTTACCTCGTTGGCTGAGCCGCAGCCGGCCATCGGGCGCCCGGCGCCGATCCTTCGAGCCGAGCGAATCACCTCTGGCTACGGCGGCGTGCCGATCATCCGCGACGTCAGCATCTCGGTGGGCAAGGGCGAGATCGTCGCCGTGATCGGACCCAACGGGGCGGGCAAGAGCACCATGCTCAAAAGCCTCGTCGGGATTCTCAAGTTGAGCGGAGGCAAGATCCTGCTCGGCGCCGATGACGTTACCGGCCATCCGCCCGAGGACCTGGCCAAGCGCGGCGTTGGCTACGTCCCGCAGGTACAGGACATCTTCGAGCCACTCTCGGTCAGAGAGAACCTCGAGATGGGCGGGTACCTGCTCAAGGACTCAGCCATCGACGCGCGGATAAAAGAGGTCTGTGACGTCTTTCCGCTGCTCGCGCCGATGATGCGGCGCCGCGCCGACAAGCTCAGTGGCGGCGAACGAAAGATGCTCGCGATCGGCCGCGTGCTGATGCTCGATCCGAGAGTCCTCATCCTCGACGAGCCGACTGCCAACCTTGCGCCGATCCTCGCGGATGCGGTGCTGCGCGATCAGGTGCGGCGGCTCGCCGACGCCGGCAAGGCGGTGCTCCTGGTCGAGCAGAGGGCCCGCGCCGCTCTGGAAATCGCGGACTGGACAGTTGTGCTCGTTTCCGGCGTCACCCGATTGGAGGGCCGCCCCAAAGATCTCCTCGAACGCTCTGATTTCGAGGCCCTGTTTCTAGGAGCCGGACCCCCGGTTCAGGAGGATTGACCGCATGCGTCTTTTGATGTTCGAACACGGAAGCGGCCGCAGGCTTGGAGTCCTGGCTGCCGGTCGTTCCGACACCGTCATCGACCTGACTGAGCTCGCCAAGGCCAGCGGGTCGACGCCACCGCCCGCAGATCTCATGGCATTGATCGACGCTGGTGACGCGGGCATGGCTTCGGTCAAGCAGCTGCTGGCGAAGCTGAAGCCCTCGGCGGGCGCGCCGGTGACTCGGCAGCTCGACAAAGTCAAATTGCTTGCCCCGCTGGATCCTCCCCGGGGAAACGTGATCGCCATCGGTCGCAATTACGCCAAGCACGCGGCGGAGACAGCCGCCAAAGGCGAGAAGCCCAAGCCACCGACGGTGTTTTCCAAGGCGATCACCTCGATCACTGGACCGCACGACGACATCCCAATCGATACCGGGGTGAGCGAGGAGATCGACTGGGAGGTCGAGCTGGGCGTGGTCATCGGCAAGGCCGGCGTCAACATCACCAGGGAGGATGCGCTCAAGCATGTCTTCGGTTACACGGTCATCAATGACGTGACGGCTCGCGACATCCAGAGCGATTGGGGCGGCCAGTACTTCAAGGGCAAAAGCCTCGACTCATCGTGCCCGAGCGGGCCGTGGGTGGTGACTCCCGACGAAGTCGAAGATCCTCAGGCGTTGTACCTGCGCCTCACCGTCAACGGGACGGTCAAGCAGGACGGCACCACCTCCGAGATGATCCACCCGGTGGACTCCATCATCGAGTGGGTCTCGGTCGGCATGACGCTCCTTCCGGGGATGATGATCGCGACGGGCACCCCCGATGGCGTCGGCTTCGCGCGCAAGCCGCCCGAGTTCATCCACGTCGGCGACGTCGTCGATGCCGAGGTCGAGGGCATTGGCACACTGCGAAACAAGTTCGTAGCGGCGCGGAATCCCCGAAGAATGGACTAGGAGGCGCGCACCCGCGCCTTTTCGTCGAGGAGCTTGACCAGCCCGTAGACGACGTTCAACGCGGGCACCTGGACGCCGGCGCCATTGGCGAGCTCGACGACCGCGCCCACCAGGGCGTCGGCCTCGAGCGGGCGGCCGGCCTCGAGGTCCTGCAACATGGACGTTCTGTGATCGCCAATCGCGGCAGCGCCCGCCATACGCTTCTCGATGGTCAGCGGCATCTCGACGCCCAGAGCCTTGGCCACCGCGTCCACCTCCTCCATCAACGTCCGGACGAGGTCCCGCGTGGCCGGCGAGGTGACGATGTCCACGAGCGAAGCACGTGTGAGTGCGCTCAGCGGGTTGAGGGTCGCATTGCCGAGAAGCTTGAGCCAGATCTCGTTTCGAATCCGCGTTTGAACTGGGGCCTTCAGCCCGGCCTTGGCCAGCATCGACGAGATCGCGAGGACGCGTTCGCTCTTCGTGCCGTCGGGCTCGCCGAGGGTGAAGCGATTGCCCTCCAGGTGCTCGATGACGCCCGGCTCGACCACGTTGGCTGCCGGGTAGGCGATGCAGCCGACCACTTTCCTGTACGGGATGTTGCGCGCGATGATGCCACCCGGATCCACTGATTCCAGGTGCCGGTCCTCGAAGTACCACCAGGGGATTCCGTTCTGCGCACCCACGATGCATGCGCTCTCCGCGAGACTCGACCCGATGGTCTCCGCCACGGCAGGTATCGAATGGGCCTTGAGAGTGAGGAACACAACATCAGCGCGGCCAATCGCTCTCATGTCGTCGGTGCACTCCGGCCGCGCATTGAACTCTTCGCCGCCGCTGCGCAGTGTCACGCCTCGGCTCTGCATCGCGGCAAGGTGCGGCCCCCGCGCGATAAGGATCACCTCCTCGCCGCTGCGCGCCAGGTACGCGCCGAGCAGACCGCCGATCGCACCCGCTCCGACGATGGCGACGCTCATGGAGTCATTTCTGGGGGTAGAAAGTGGCGGCGACCGAACGGCGCTGGATCTTTCCGGTGGCGGTGGTTGGAATCTTGTCGACGATGTAAAGCTTCTTGGGCACCTTGTAATCGGCCAGCCGTTCGCGCGCGAACGCGATCAGCTCCTTCTCTGTCACCGGCTCTTTGAGGACGACGGCGGCGACCACCTCCTC
>DATCPW010000279.1:0-20431 GCA_036569865.1 Candidatus Dormiibacterota bacterium | reverse complement strand
CCGGCATCGCTTCGCTCGCCGCGCCCAACTCCATCGCTTCTTGTTGGCCTCGTTCCAACCCGCAGTGCTACGGCCACATAATGCGATCGCAGGGCGGCGCTTTTCCTCTTTGTTTTTGAGCTGGGCTACCGCCTATCGGCTTCGCTTCGCTCGCCGCGCCCAACTCCCTTCGCTTTTTGTTGGCCTCGTTCCAACGCGCAGTGCTACGGCCACGCAATGCGATCGCAGGGCGGCGCTTTCCTTTTTGTATTTGGGCTGAGCTAGCTCCCCGTGTTCACGTACCACTGAGTGACGTACTGCAGGCGGTCGACCGGCTCGATCACGCTGTTGAGTAGCACCCCATGCACGCGCTGCGACACCGCATAGTCGTAGTGCGGCGCATATAGGAAGATCGCGGGCGCCGCGTCAGCGATCAGCTGCTGGAAATCGATGTAAGCCGCGAGCCGCGCGGACTGGTCGACCGCCGACCGACCAACCTCGAGATCCTGGTCGATAACCCCCCAACCGTGCTGGTACGCAAAGTTCAACGAGTTCGGGTCGGCGCCCGAGTGCCACAGCGTGTACTGGTCGGGGTCGGGCCCGACGTCGAAGGCCACCAGCGCCATCTGATATTTGCGACCGATCAGTAACGACTGCACCAGCGCCGTCGACGTTACCGGCGTGACATCCGCCTCCACCCCCACCGCAAGCAGCTGCCTGGACACTGCGTCGGCAACCTGCCGGTTGGGAAATGATCCCGCGGTGACCAGCGAGACCTTGAAAGGCACCCCCGCCTTGGTCCGCACCTTGGCCCCGGGCGCCAGCACCCACCCGGCAGCCTCGAGCGCCTTCACAGCACCGATCCTGTCGTAGGGATACTTCGCAGCCGCGGCCGCAGAATAAGCCCAATCGGCAACGGGGATCGGGCCAGGATCCGGATCACCGCGCCCGGAGATCACATCACTGATGATCCTTTGCCGGTCGATCGCTTGCGTCAGCGCCAGGCGCACCTTGACGTCACTGAAGAACGTCTTGCCCGGCCCATCGTTGTTCATCGAAACGAAGGCGTCGGTGAAGGTCCTGACGTCCTGAACTGAGATATCGCTTCGGCGCTGGAGAGTGCCGACCTCCTGTGGCTCGAGACCGCCGACCAGGTCCGCCGCTCCGTGCACCACCCCATCAATCGCGGCCTGCGGATCGGTGGCCGGATTCGCAGAGTACGTGCGAAAGATCAGGTGATCCAGGTAGGGCTGCGGATCCGCGTAAACATTGCGGCTCAGGGTGACGGCCAGAGGGCTGATCGCCGACACCTTGAACGGCCCTGTGCCGATCGCCATCACGCCGCTGTTCTGGCTGGCCGCGATCTGTGGCGGCGACATGCCCGCAAAAAGGTGCTTGGCGATGATCCCAATGCGAAGGGCGAGCGGGAACGAAGCGCTAGGCGCGCGCAGCGTGAAGATCACGCGATCAGGCCCCGCCGCCGCCACGCCAACCTGCCGCCACGAATCAGCGCCAGGCTGCTGGTACTCCTGGTCCTGAAGGACGTGGAAGGTGAACAGCACGTCATCCGCGGTGAATGGCTGGCCGTCGGCCCACTTGATCCCGCGTCGGACGGTGAACGTGTACGAGAGGTGATTGGGCGAGATGGTCCATGTGCTGGCGAGGAGCCCGATCACGTTCTGCTGCGGGTCGATGGTCGTGAGGCCCTGATAGATCACGCTGTCGATGTCGCGGCTCGTCGCGTCCACCTCGAACAGAGGGTTGAGAACACCCGGCGCCCCAACCAGCGCTTCCACAGCGGTGCCGCCGCGCGCGGGCTTCGGCGCGGTGGCGACGGGCTGGCAGCCCATGAGCACCACCGCCGCGAGCGCGGCGGCGGCGGCTAGCCGGCTAACCCGGATGAGTGGCCAACCAGTTCGCGACCCAGATGTTGGCTACGGAGCAGATCAGGAAGGCGGCGACGAGCACCCAGGAAGTCCAGTAGATCTGGCGCTCCAGACCGCGGCGCGTCCGATAACCTCCGCCGAGCCCTCCATCGCCGCCTCCGATGGTGCCACCCAGGCCGGATGCCTTGGGCGTCTGCACCAGCACGCTGACGATCAGCAGGAGGGCAAGCACCGCCTCGAGGATGACCAGCGTGTGAGCGATGTTCTGCATCGGGTCCCCTTTAGCTGACCCAGATCGAGCTGAACCGCGCCTCGATGGCCGCCCAGTTCAACGTGTTGAACCACGCAGCGACATAGTCGGCCCGCTTGTTCTGGTACTTCAGGTAGTAGGCGTGCTCCCAGACGTCGACGCCGAGGATCGGAGTGAGCCCCTCCATGAAAGGGCTGTCCTGGTTCGGGTAGCTCTTGATCGACATCTTTCCGTTCTTGTCGGCGAGGAGCCATGCCCAGCCACTGCCGAACTGGCCGACCGCGGCCTTCGTCAGCTGCTCTTTGAATGCGTCGTAGCCCCCGAATGTGCTCTTGATCGTGTCGCCCAGCCGGCCTGGAGGGTTGCCGCCGCCACCCGGGCCCATGATGCTCCAGAAGATCGAGTGGTTCGAGTGGCCGCCCGCGTTGTTGCGGATCGCGGTGCGGATGTCCTCCGGCACCATGTCGATCCCCCAAAGCAGGTCCTCGACGGTCTTCGCCGCGAGCTCCGGGTGCTTCTCCAGCGCTGCGTTGGCGTTGGCGACGTAGGTCGCGTGGTGCTTGTCGTGATGGATCTCCATCGTTTTCGCATCGATGTGCGGCTCGAGCGCGTCGAACGGGTACGCAAGCGGTGGAACGGTGAATGCCATTTGGGACCCCCCTCAGATGATTTGTCTATGTCTTTGTCTGAATCAGACTACACGGAGCGGGAAGCCTGAGATTTGATGGCCGCCGCCCTGCGGGCGATCTCATCGGGGTCGCCAAGGTATCGCGCGGACGTCGGCTTGAACTTCGCATCGAGCTCGTAAACGCGCGGCACCCCAGTCGGGATGTCCAGGTCGACGACCTGCTGGTCGGTCAGCCCCTCGAGATGCTTGGCCAGCGCGCGCAGGCTGTTGCCGTGGGCCGACACGAGCACGCATCGGTGGTGGAGGAGGTCCGGCACGATGCTGTCGAACCAGTAGGGCAGCATCCGCTCGACCACATCCTTCAGGCACTCAGCGCTCGGCAGCACCTCCGGCGGCAGGTCGGCGTACCGCGCGTCGTGCGAGGGGTGGCGCTCATCCGACAGCTTCAGCTCCGGAGGGCGCACGTCGTAGCTCCGGCGCCACACCTTGACCTGGTCCTCTCCGTACTTGTCAGTGGTCTGCTTCTTGTTAAGGCCCTGCAATGCCCCGTAATGCCGCTCGTTCAGCCGCCACGAGCGCCGCACCGGGATCCAGGTCCTCGCCATCTCAGCCAGGGCCAGGTCCGCGGTCTGGATCGCGCGCACGAGAAGCGACGTGTGCACCACCTCAGGCGCGAGGCCGGCCTCCATCATCTGGCGACCACCCTCTTTCGCCTCCGTGACCCCACGCTCGCTGAGCGGCACGTCGTGCCAGCCGGTGAACAGATTCTCCAGGTTCCACGTGCTCTGCCCATGCCGCAGCAGGACGAGCACGCCAGGCTTGTTAGCGGTGGCCATAGACGGCCCCGGTCACCCTCACGATCTCCGAGAACTCGTCAGCCTTCAGGCTCGCCCCACCGATCAGGCAGCCGTCGCACAGCGGAAGTTCGACGTAGGACTGCACGTTGGCTGCATTCACGCTCCCGCCATAGAGCACCCGCACCTTGCGCGCCGCCCCGGCGCCGATGACCTCGCCGACCACGCGGCGAATCAACCTCATCGTCTTGTACGCGTGCTCGGGGTCAGCGCTCTTTCCCGTGCCGATCGCCCAGACCGGCTCGTATGCGATGACCAAACGTGCCGAATCGTCGGCCGAGCAGTTGGCAAGGCCTGCTTTGACCTGTCCGGTGACCACCTCGCTGCCTGTGCCGGCGGCGTAATGCTCATCGAGCTCGCCGACGCACATGATCACGCTCAGGTCGCAGGAGAGGGCCGCCGCGACCTTCTTGGCCACCATCTCGTCCGTCTCGTCAAGGTAGGCGCGACGCTCGGAGTGCCCGACGAGGACCCACTGGCACCATCCCTCGAGCATCTTCGGCGACACCTCGCCGGTGTACGCGCCGGACATCTCCCAGAAGCAGTCCTGCGCACCTAGCTTTACCCCCGACTCACCCAGCACCTCGGCGACGCCCAGCAGCCAGGGGTACGGCGGGAACAGCGCAACCTCCACCTGGTCGAGGTGGGCGGAGGCGACCGGGAGGATGCTGTTGACGAGCTCGAGGGCAGCGCCCCCGTCGGTCGGGTTCATCTTCCAGTTGGCGGCGAGCAGGGCCTTCTCAGCAGCCGCCATCAGGCGTCCTTCAGGATCGCGACGCCAGGCAGCTCTTTCCCCTCGAGGTATTCGAGGGTTGCGCCGCCGCCAGTCGATACATGCGAAAAGCCCGACAGGCCCAGCGCGTCGATGGCGGCCACCGTGTCGCCGCCACCCACCAGCGTGTAAGCACCTGACTTCGCAACCGCCTCTCCGACTGCCTTCGTCCCCTTGGCAAAGTCAGCGATCTCCGCGACGCCCATCGGTCCGTTCCAAACGATCGTCGAAGCGGAGTCGATGTGCTTGCTGAACTCGGCGACCGATTTGGGTCCGATGTCGAGCGCCATCCACCCGGGCTCAACCGCGTTCGCGGCCACTGTCTTGAGCTGTTGCCCAGCCTCCATCTTTCGCGCGCAAACGAGGTCGACGGGCAGGACCAGCTTCTTGCCACCCTTCTTCTCGACCTCCAGGGCGTCCTTCAGCGCCGACTCCTCGACGAGGCCGGCGCCGGTCGGGTAACCCTGCGCTCTGAAGAACGTGTTCGCCATCGCTCCACCGACGAGTAACGCGTCAACCTTCGCGAGCAGGTGAGTAAGGACACCAACCTTGGTCGAGACCTTGGCGCCCCCGACCACGGCGACGAGCGGACGCTTAGGATCGTCAAGCGCCTTGTGGAGCGCCGCGAGCTCCGCCAGCATCAGCTCCCCCGCGTATGCGGGGAGGTGCTCGGCGACGCCGACCACTGAGGCGTGCGCTCGATGCGAGGCGGCAAAAGCATCGTTGACGAAGATCTCGCCGAACGCCGCCAGGCGGCGTGCGAACTCCGGGTCGTTGGCCTCGTCCTCTGGATGAAAGCGAACGTTCTCCAGGAGCAGGATATGGCCTGCTTTCATCCGGCCGACGGCGCCGCTGGCCGCCTCGCCGACGCAATCCTCGGCAAATTGCACCTCGCGACCGAGCTGCTTCGAAAGCGCGGCCGCCACGGGACGCAAAGAAAGTGAGGGGTCGACACCTTTTGGGCGTCCGAGATGCGACATCACGATGACCATCGCCCCCCGCTCGGCGAGATGCCCGAGGGTGGGGATCGCGGCCTTGATGCGCGCGTCATCTGCGATGGCCCCCTTGGCGAGCGGCACGTTCAAGTCCTCGCGCACGAGAATCCGTTTGCCGTCGACGTCGACGTCCGCAATCGATGCTTTCAGAGCTTCCCCGCCATGTAGTTGATCAGGTCGACCATCCGGCAGCTGAAGCCCCACTCGTTGTCGTACCAGCTAACGACTTTGGCCCAGTGAGGACCAAGCTCGAGCGTGAGGGGCGCGTCGACGATCGATGAATGAGGGTCGCTCTTGAAGTCCGACGACACGAGCTCTTCGTGGCTGACGGCGAGGATCCCCTTCAGGGCCCCCTTGGAAGCTTCTTCGAATGCCGTGTTGATAGCCTTGGCGTTCGCCGCGGTCTTCAGCTCGACCGTGAGGTCCACGACGGAGACATCGAGGATCGGCACGCGAAACGCCATGCCGGCGAACTTGCCGGCAAGCTCGGGCAGCACCTCCGCGACCGCTCGGTTGGCTCCGGTCGACGTTGGGATGACGTTGTCGGCGGCGGCCCGCGCCCTCCGGAGGTCCTTGTGCGGCAGGTCCTGCAGCTTCTGGTCCGCGGTGTACGCGTGGATCGTCGTCATCATGCCGCGCTCGATCCCGAAGGAGTCGTTAAGCACCTTGGCGAGCGGTACGAAGCAGTTGGTGGTGCAGCTCGCGTTTGAGATGACGTTGTGCTTCTTGGGGTCGTAACCCTTGTGGTTGACGCCAAACACGACCGTGTAGTCCTGGTTGGTCGCCGGCGCGGAGATGACCACCTTCTTGGCGCCGCCCTTGTCGATGTGGACGCGAGCTTTCGTCGCGTCTGTGAACAGGCCCGTCGACTCGACGACCACGTCCACGCCGAGGTCTTTCCACGGCAGCTCGCCGGGATCCTTGACGCTCAGGAACTTGACGGTGCGGCCGTCAACCTTGATCGAATCGCCGCTGCCAGACACCTCCGGCCCAAAAATGCCCAGCGCGGTGTCGTACTTGAGCAGGTGGGCGAAGGTGGCGGCGTCCCCGAGGTCGTTGACGGCGACGATCTCGAAGTCTGCTTTCAGCTTGTCGGCCGCTCGATAGATGTTGCGGCCAATACGCCCAAAACCGTTGATACCGACCTTGATGGTCATCTAGAGGCAGGCTCCTAAATGCCGTGGCGGCCCAGCACGGCTGAGTGAGGAGAGGGCGGCGAACGTAATGTTAGGCGGAGCGGCGCGCCCGCTTCGCTTCGCCCGAATCTGCGGGTTCCCCAACGCCAGGCGCGGGCAGGCTGTCCGCGATCTCCTGCAACCGCCGCAGCCGGTGGTTGACCGCCGACTTGGAGAGTTTCATCCTGTCGGCGAGCTCCCCCAGGTTCAGCTCCGGGTTCGCTGTGCGCCATCCGGCCATCTCACGCAAGGCGGGCGGCACCCTGTCCAGCTTGCCCGTCGCCTCGAGCCGCTCGATCGCCGCCGCCTGACGCATCCCGGACCCGATCGTCTTGCCGATGTTGGCCGTCTCGAAGTTCAGCCGCCGGTTGACCTTGCCGCTCACCTCGCGAACGACACGGACGTTCTCGAACTCCATCACCGCACGGCTGGCGCCCATCAGCGACAGGAGACGGACGATGCCGTCCCCTTCCTTGATGTACACGACGTGCTGGCCGCTACGCTGCATGATCCCAACGCGCGCACCGGCGGCCGAGGAAACGTCTCCAATCGCCTTCGCCCACGAGTCGTTCGGGGCCACGAACTCGAGGTGGTAGCGAGAGCTCGGCGCGTTCACCGACCCACACCCGAGGAAGAGGCCGCGAAGCATCGCCTTGCGATCGCAGGCTGCTTCGGGAACGGCGCGGGCCGCAGACTGCATAAACGCAGGCACGAGGCCTGGCGGGAGCGTGAGCTCGACGAATAGCGACACGCGCTTGCGTGTCTTGACCACCTGGTACTTAGCGTCCATGTGCCCGACCGCGCGACCCAGCCGCACGACCTTGCGCGCAACCGGGTTGCGAAGCAGCGAGAAATAAGCCGCCGGACCCTCACTCTGACGCTTGATGAGGCGCCCGCGCGAGCCAAAGTAAATGCCCAGCAGCTCGCTTAGCTGACAGCACGGTCGCGCCGGCAGATGGCCGGCCATCTCGTCCTTGACGTCCGCCGAGAACGAAATCCCCAGTACCTCCCCAGGACCACGGTTGTGCCCCTATCTCGTGGGTTCAGTCTACCCTTCCAGTAATGGCAGAAATGAGGATGATCGAGGCGGTGCGTTCAGCCATCACCGAGGAGATGGAACGCGACGACCGCGTGATCGTGATGGGCGAAGACGTGGGCAAAAAGGGCGGCGTGTTCGGCGCCACCGACGGTCTGTACGCGCGGTTCGGCGAAGCTCGAGTCCTCGACACGCCACTGGCCGAGTCAGGCATCGTCGGCGTCGCCATCGGCGCTGCGCTCAACGGCCTCATCCCGATCGCCGAGATCCAGTTCGCCGATTTCATCCATCCCGCCTTCGACCAGATCGTCAGCGAGGCGGCCCGCACGCGCTACCGCTCCAACGGCGACTGGTCGGTGCCGATCGTCATCCGCACACCGTTCGGCGGGGGCGTCCACGGCGGCCTTTACCACTCGCAGTCGATCGAGGCCTTCTACGCGCACGTGCCGGGCCTGAAGGTGGTGGTCCCCAGCATGCCCGCCGACGCTAAGGGCCTCCTCAAGTCGGCGATCCGCGACCCGGACCCCGTGCTCTTCCTCGAGCACAAGAAGGTTTACCGCCTGGTCGCGGAGGAGATACCGGACGGCGACCATCTTGTGCCCATCGGCCCGGCGGTCGTCAGGCGCGCCGGCACCAACCTCAGCTGCTTTGCCTGGGGGCTGATGACCCATTACTGCATGGAGGCCGCGGAGCAGCTGGCAGGCGAAGGGATAAGCGTCGAGGTGGTCGACCTGAGGACGCTGGCGCCACTCGACCAGGACTCGATCCTCGAGTCGGTGCGCAAGACGGGCAAGGCGATCGTCGTGTACGAGGACAACCTGACCGGGGGCTTTGGCGCCGAAGTCTCGGCGATCATCTCCGAGCACGCCTTCGACGACCTCGACGGACCGGTGGTGCGCGTCGCCGCCCCCGACATCCCCGCGATGCCTTTCAACTCACCGCAGGAAGACTTCTTCATGCCGAACCCGAAAAAGATCGCGGAGGCAATGAGAAAGCTTGCCGCCTACTAAGAGGGACAAGGCTCGGGCACCAACTGCGAAAACAAAGCTGGTGTCCATCACCGCCCAGGAGTACGCCGACCGGCGCGATGCCGTCTCCGCCGGCATGGACGCCGCCGGCCTCGACGCCCTCTGCGTCTTCTACCCCGCGCGCATCGCGTACCTGACCGGATTCCATCACATCCCGACCGAGCGCCCCATCGTGCTGATCCTTGGGGCCAAAGGCGAGGCGACGCTGGTGGTGCCCGCAGTCGAGAAGGAGCATGCCGAAGCGACGGCTGCGAACTCCAAGATCGATGTCTATTTCGAGTACCCAGGCGCCGAGCACCCGATGGAGCGCGTGGCGGCGGACCTCGTGGACATGGGTGCCAAGCCACGACGCACGGGTGCCGACCACGACGGCTTCGTTCCTTATTGGGGCTACCGAGGGCCGCGCCTCAGCGACCTGATCGGCGAGCGCCCCATCGACGCCGAGATGCTCATCGAGTCACTGCGCAGGGTGAAGTCGGCGGCCGAGATCGCTTGCATCCAGCTGAGCTGCGACTGGGCGGCACGCGCGCATATACGGATGCAGGCGGCGATCCAGGTCGGCAAGACGGAGATGGAGTGCTACATGCCGGGCGCGGCGGAGACTCTTTACGAGATGGTCCACGAGATGCCGGGGTGGCGCCCACGCGGCCACAACAGCAGCGGCCTCACCGCAATGTTCGTGGGCGGCCGATCGACTGCCATGCCCCATGGCTTCGTGAAAGGACACGGGATCCAGAAAGGTGACGTCCTGGTCAGCGGCGCGGGCGCCGACATCGACGGCTACCAAAGCGAGCTCGAGCGGACAATGATCGTCGGCGAGCCGACCCGCGAGCAGGAGCGCGCCTTTGCCTCGATGCTCGCGTTGCAGTCGCGCGCCATCGAGGTCATGGCCCCGGGCGTCACGGCCGGCGAGGTCGAGCTGGCCACGGTCAAGCTGGCCGAGGAGCTCGGCGTTCAGGAGAGCCTGCGCCACCATGCCGGCCACTCGATCGGGCTCGAAGGCCACGAGGCGCCTTTCCTCGACCGGGGTGATGAGGCGGTGCTGGAGCCAGGGATGGTGTTCACGGTCGAACCTGGCGTCTACCTCAAGGAGCTGGGCGGCTTTCGGCACTCCGACACTTTGGTGATCACCGACGGCGGAAACCGCGTGATGACCTCATACCCGCGGGAGCTAAAGGACCTGATCATCAAGGGCTAGGTCTAACCCAGCCGGTCTCACTCGTGTAACGCGATCCTTTAACTTCTCATTGATGGGTCACGACTCAGTCGCCCGGCGCGGCCGCCGGCCAGGCGATCTGAGGGTCGTCGTCCGCCGCGCCGCCAAGCTGCCACGCACCCTTGGCGCGCCTTCTCTGTTCGCGGCCTGTTACGGCAATGTCGGATCGAGCATCTACTACGCGCTCGGCGTCACCGCCGCATTCGCCCTGGGGCTGACCCCACTCGCTCTGATCCTCGCCGGCTTCATCTTCGTCACGACGGCGCTGAACTACGCGGAGGGAACCGCCGCACTTCCGCATGCGGGTGGCAGCTCCAGCTTCGCCCGGCGCGCCTTCAACGGACCGATCGGGTTCCTGGTCGGATGGGTCCAGCTCCTGAACTACACGGCGACTGTCTCGATCTCTGCCTACTTCGCCATCAGCTACCTGGGCGTGTTCGGCAAGTACCTGCCGCTTTTGGACCACCTCAAGAACAACGACGAGGCGCACGTGCTGGCCACGGTCGTCCTGATCGCCGCACTCATCGTCCTCAACGTATTCGGCATCCAGGAGTCGAGCGTGCTGAACCTGGTGCTCGCGTTCACGGACCTGATCACGCAGTTCGTACTCGTCATTCTCGGGCTCGTGCTGCTGCTGAAGATCCGAACTGTGATCGACAACATTCACCTCGGCGTGGCGCCCACATGGGGCAACTTCCTCGCCTCGGTATCGATCGCGATGGTCAGCTACACAGGCATTGAAACGATCTCGAATCTCTCGGAAGAGGCGAAGAACCCGGGCAAGTCGGTGCCGCGCGCCACGTTCTGGGTGATCGCCGCCGTCCTGTTCGTCTCGGCGTTTCTTCCCACGATCGGCATGAGCGTGTTTCCTGTGACGATGGACTCGCACGGCATGTTCACGACGGCGCTGGGAACCTTCTGGAAGGCTGACCCGGTTTCCGGAATCGTGACCGTGGGCTTCGCGCAAAAGGGCCTGCACATGCTTGCCTTCTGGTCTGGCCTGTGGGTCGGCTTTCTCGCCTTCACGATCCTCATCATCGCCACCAATGCGGGCTTGATCGGCATCTCAAGGTTGGGCTATTCGCTGGCCGGCGCCGACAGCCTGCCGCGAGTGTTCGGCACCCTGCACCCGAAGTACAAGACGCCCTACATGTCGATCATCATCTTTGGAATCGCGGCCGGGCTGCTGGTGCTGCCGGGCATCCTCATCGGCTCCAAAGAGATCGACCTGATGAGCGCCGTCTACTCGCTTGCGGCAACGTTTGCGTTCTGCTCCGCGCACCTTTCGGTGATGCGCCTCCGATTCGTGGAGCCCGAGCTCTACCGGCCCTACCGAATGCCGGGCAACGTCAAGTTCGGGCGCGACAGCATCCCGGTCCTATCGGTGGTCGGCGCGATTGCCATCGGCACGGTTTTCACGCAGTTGATGTTCCAGAACATCTCCAACTCGACATTCATCTACCTGGGCTGGTTGGTGCTCGGAGTCATCAGCTTCGTTCTCTATCGAAACTATCGCAAACAGCCGCTGTGGGAGCCGCTCGAGGAGCCTCCGCCGCCTGACCGGGAAGTCGAGCACCTCCCTCCCGAACCCATGCCCACCGCAGCACGCTTCAAGCACGGTCGGCGTGTTCCGGCGCATGTCGCTGTCGCACGCGAGGTTCGCCATCGCTCGCATCGCCGTGGTTGGCGCCTGGAAATCGAGCTGTTCTTCGCCAGGCATGGCAACGTGCGAGGCGCGTTGATAGTGATGGTCTTCGCGGCGGTCAGCGGCCTGGCAGTTGGTGTCGACCTGTCGTCCTACGACCCATTCGGACCCGGGCTTGGCTGGTCACCCGGCATCGTGGTCACCACCCTGCTGGCAGCGTACCTGCTAAACCGCAGCCACAGCGAGCTCTAGCCGGCGAGAGCGAGCTCTTTCGCCCGGTTGGCGTAGCCGGGGTGCGATGGCTGCGCCACTCGATACCAGGCGAGCGTTTCCGCCAGCGCGTCCTCCAGCGCCGATGGCTCGAAGCCAAGCTCGGACCGCGATCGGTCGAGCACGTAACCGGCCGAGCGCCGCGGGTCAGGGCCGTACGGGCTCGCGTCAGGCGGAAGCTCGGCGAAAGGGATCGGATGCATCCGCGCAGTCACGTTCATGACCTTGGCGATGGCTTCTATCAGGTCGCGCAAGCTCACTCCCTCGAACGCCGCGTTATACGCCTTGCCTGTCGTCTGCTTCCGCATATCGCAAGCCAGGGCGCACGCAAACCCGATGTCTTTCACCCACGCCAGCCCCGCCTGCCGCTCATAGGACTCCTGCGGCACCAACAACGGGCCGCCGTCCATGACGCGCTGGATGTACGCGGCGATTCGAAGCGTGTGGTCGGCCGGCCCGAAGATGGCCGGCGGCCTGACCACCGTCCACGGAAAGTCGCGGGAGCGCGCGATGAGGGTTTCGCACCACCGCTTGCCCTCCATGTAGTCGAGGTTGTCCGGTGGTTCGCCCTCGAGGGGCACGAAGTCCTCTTCGCGCGCCGGCTTGCCATTGAGCCATGGGTAGACGCCAGTCGACACGAACACGTAGCGGTCGCCCTTGAAGTTGCGGATCACCGAATCGACTTCGACCGGTTTGAAGCACGCGAGGTCGAGCAGCACATCGGGCTTGACCTCGGCGAGCGCCCGCCTCAGCTGCTCCTCATCGGTGCGGTCGAAGGCGACGTAGCTCGTGAAAACTCCATAGGGCCGTTCCTTGCGACCCGCCGCGATCGTCTCGACGCCGCGCCGCATGAGCTCCTTGCAAGCGGCACTCCCAACGAAACCAGCGCCGCCAAGGACTAAAGCTCTTGTCATCCTCCCCGCTTTCCTCTGAGGCCCCCGCGCGAAGCGCGATAGCGCAGCCTATACGACCATTTGTGCCCTTTTGGCCGCATCGATTGCGCCGGATACGACCATTTGTGCCCTTTTGGCCGCATCGATTGCGCTTGATGCATCAGACATCCAGCTCCCGCGCCGTGAACTCGACGTCGGCTTCATCGAGGTTGTCCAACCGGCTCGCCATCTCGCGCGCCATGGCGACCGAGCGATGCCGGCCGCCCGTGCAACCAAAGGCGACGACGAGCTGCGAGCGGCCGCGTTCGCGATAGTGCGGTATCGCGGCGCGAAGGGTGCGCTCCAGGTTGTCGAGCAGCTCCTGCGCCGCGGGCTGGCCGATGACGTAGTCGCGCACTCGCGCATCTCGCCCATCGAGGGGGCGCAGCTCCTCAACCCAGTAGGGGTTGTCGAGGAGCCTGACGTCGACAACCCATGCGGCGCCGTCAGGGATCCCTTTCTTGAAACCGAACGCGAGGCACGTGATCAGCATCCGCTCTCGCGACTTCAGCGACTGCGCGAGCTCGCGCAGCTGCGCGACGTCGACCCGGTGGTGCGCGCGCTCGTGGCTGCCTCCCGGCTTTCCATCGTTCGCTCCAACGTGCACGAGCACGTAGCGAATGCCCCGAGCGTCCGCATCCTTCAGCACCACAGCGCCGTCGCCTCGCAGCGGCAGCACGCCGTCCGAGTCGTCGAAGGGCGACAGCCAGCGCGCCAGCTGAAAACCGGAGTCGACGAACACGCCCACCGCTTCCTCGAGGTCGGGCTCTGTGGTCCCGCCCACGATGACCAGGGTCATAACGTCTCTTTCAGGCGCCGAGCGAGCCGCTCTGGCACGCCCAGCGCGACGATCTCCTCGACCGCGGCCTCTCGAATCGCTTGCACCGAACCGAAGTGTCGCAGGAGGGCGCGTTTGCGCGTGGGTCCGATGCCCTCGACCGAGTCCAGCGGCGACGTGAGCGCCTTTTTCGTCCGCACCTTGCGGTGGTGCGTGATCGCAAAGCGATGCGCCTCATCGCGAATCCTCTGCACCAGGAACATCCCCGGCGAGCTCTTCTCCTGGACGATGGGTTCGGCACGTCCAGGAGCGAAGATCTCCTCGCGCTCTTTGGCCAGTGCGAAGGTCGGTATGTCCGCATAGCCCGCCGACTCCAGCACCTCGAGCGCCGCGCTCAGCTGTCCTTTGCCGCCGTCGATGAGGATCAGGTCGGGACGGCTGGTGAAAGAGCGGTCGCCGACGACGTCCGCGTCCTCACGGCGCTGCGCCGACTCCAGCCGCTCCAACCGGCGGCGAAGCACCTCCTGCAGCATCGCGAAATCGTTCGGTCCCGGAACGAACTTGATCCGGAAATGTCGGTAGTGATCGCTGCGCGGGCGGCCGTCCTCGAAAACGACCATCGCCCCGACCGCGCTGTCGCCCTGGATGTTGGAGATGTCGTAGCACTCGATCCGTTTCGGCGGAATCCCGAGGTCGAGCGCCTCGGCCAGCGCTGCAAGCATTGGCTCGGTGCGGCTCTTGTCGTAGTCGGCCTGGATTCGCAGCTGCTCGAGCTCCTGCGCCGCGGTCTCCGCCAGCTGCGTGACCAACGCGCGCTTGCGACCGCGCTGCGGGACCTCGATCGCCACTGGCCCGCCGCGCCGCTGGCTCAGCCACCCCGTCATCAGCTCCGTCTCGTCGAGAGGTCCTGGCAGAACCACGGTCCGCGGCACGTGCGTGGCGCTCGCGTAGTACTGGAGGACGAAGCCCCGCAGCAGCTCCGCCTCGCTCGCGTCACCGGCGCCGTCGAGTGGGTGGCCGTCGTGCCCGACCATTTTTCCCTGCCGCACATACGCGACCTCGACAAAGACCTCGCTGCCGCGCCGCGCGTAGGCGATCAGGTCCTGGTCGTCTCGGCTCCGCGTGATGACGTTCTGCCGGTCCGCAATTTTTTCGATGGATTGCAGCTGGTCGCGATATCGCGCCGCATTCTCGAAGTCGAGCTTGTCGGCCGCTCCCTCCATTCGCTCGTGCAGCTCGTGGACGAGTACGTCCGAACGTCCCTCCATGAACAGCGCGACCTCGTGGATGCGCGCCTTGTAGTCCTCGGCGCTGATGCGCCGCTCGCATGGCCCAGGGCACCGCTTGATGTGGAAGTCGAGGCAGACCTTGCCCTGCTTGAAGATGTCGTCGGAGCATGTCCTGAAGGGCAGCAGCTGCCTTATCGATTTGACGGTCCCGCGGAGCGATTGCGCCGACGTGTATGGGCCGAAGTACAGCGATCCGTCGTTCTGCACCCGCCGCGAGTAGTGCACGCGCGGGAACTCCTCCTTGACCGGCAGCTTCAGGTAGAGGTAGTTCTTGTCGTCCTTGAGGCGGATGTTGAAGCGCGGGCGGTAGTTCTTGATGAGGTTGCACTCGAGGACCAGAGCTTCGACCTCGTTCGCGGTCGTCACGAACTCGAAGTCGTAGATCTTCCTGACCAGCTCGGAGACTCGCGCCGTCTCGCCATACCCCGTGGTGAAGTACTGGCGCAGCCTGTCGCGCAGGCGAAGCGCCTTGCCGACGTAGATCACCTGGGTCTTGGAGTCTCGAAACAGGTACACGCCGGGCGAGTCGGGAACCGCGCGCAGCCGCCGCTTGATCGTCTCTTCTTGGGAAACCGCCACTCGATCGATTGTAGGTAGCCCCGTCTGCGGGAGGCTACTTACGGTGGCACTGACCCGAAAGCGAATCGGTCAGGCATAAGCGCGACGATGTTGCCTTCGGCAGTGACGACCAGCTGCCAGCCTTCTTCATGAACCATCCGGTGGTGACGCCGGCACAGAAGGATCAGGTTGTCCATCACGTGCTTGCCGCCATCGGCCCAATGCTTCAGGTGATGGACATCGGTCCAATCGGCGGGCCGGTCGCAACCTGGGAAGCGGCAGCCCTTGTCTCTGACCACCAGCGCTTTGCGCTGTGAGCCGCTGATCGAGCGGCTGGTCTGCACAGCCCGCGGTTGAGCCGACTCGGAGCCAAGAAAGATCGGCGTGATGGCGGCATCGCATGCGAGCCGGCGCGCCGTCTCGGCTGGAATCGGCTGCGCCCACTCGAGGTCGGCCGCCGGCGAGCCCGGCTGGTTGGCCAAGGTCGCCATGGATACCGTGACCGCCACGTGCGGCTTCTGGCCACCAACCTGGGGCAGCGTGCCGCTGTCCAGCCTCTGACGTGCCAGCTCCACCAATGAATCGGCACGTCGCTGCTTGGGCGTGCGCTTGTCGTCGGGGGTTGGCGGTCCGCTGAGCGCGTTGAGCGCTGTCTGGATGATGGCGCCCGCTTCGGAGTCGAACCGTCCATTCATGTAGAAGACGCCATCGAGCGTCTGGCTGAAATGGAGGAAGCGCAGCTCGTGCGACTCGTTGGCCTCCTCGCGAACCGAGTCGGAGTCCATGAGGTGCTGGAGCTGG
Source organism: Candidatus Dormiibacterota bacterium (assembly GCA_036569865.1). Taxonomy (GTDB): domain Bacteria; phylum Chloroflexota; class Dormibacteria; order Dormibacterales; family Dormibacteraceae; genus Palsa-872. Next base: position 4,339 of record DATCPW010000279.1, on the reverse strand, counting down.
ATCGTCACCATTCGCAAGCGAGCGAGGTCGAGCTCTTTGGCAGCGGTGACCAGGATCGTCTCCGCGTTGGCCTCCATCTTGTCGCCGAGCTTCTCCGCCGTCCGGGCGATCATCGCCGCGTGCGCATAGCTGAAGTCGCCTTCCGCGAACGCCTCGGTCGTCTGGGGTAGATCGGCCAACTCGCGCGAAACACTGACGCGACCGGCGGCGGCGGCAGGTGAGAAGTTGCACTTCCAGCGCAGCCACGACTGGGCGGTCAGCGCGGCGGTGGAGGCGTAGCCGCCTCCCTTGTCGAAGCGGTGGAGCCGACGCGTGCACTCCGCTTCCATTCCATTGATGAGCCGGCGCATCTCTTCCATATCAGGGCCCATCGCGGATGCCGGCACCGCGTGCAGGTCCTCCTCGCGCAAGCACTGAAGGGCCTCATGTATGTCTTGAAAAGAGGTTGAACTGGGGCTTGGTTGATACCCGAAATCCACACCGGAACGCATGTTCGTATTTTAGCAAATCCGTATTCAAAAGCAACCCAAAAAGACCCTTAGCAGGGCACTATTTTCGAGCCAAACTGCACTTCGCACGCCGTCTCCACATGGCATGGCATATCGGCTGCCGAACCCACCCCGACGGCCTCTTCCCAGTCCCGTCACCACGTCGCGGCGACTGCCTGCGTCCCACGCGCCATTAGCCCGGTCTATGCCTAGACTGACGGTCATGGGAACACCGCCCGCCGAGCTGCCCTCGTCGCCGTCAACCCAGGTGGTCGGCCAGCAGTCCGGCCCTTCCACCGTCGTGCCCACGGGCGGAGGCCAGGGTCCGGGCTCGACCATGGTTGCCGGGCGCCGCATCAACACGCTTGCCGTGGTGAGCCTGGTGACCGCCCTGGTTGCGCCGTTCGGCCACGTCACCGGCGTCGGCGGCCTGGCCCTGATCCTCACCTCGATCGTTACCGGCCACATGGCCCGCGCCGAGATCAGAAGGACGGGCGAGGAAGGAGCGACTCTCGCCCTCATCGGCCTGATCATCTCCTACGTGCACATCGCGGTCAGCGCCTTGATCGTCATCTTCTTCTTTGGCGTGGTCATGGCGATCCTGGCGGGGATTCTCCACAGCATCGCCACCTCCGGGGGCTGAGCGAAAGGGATACTCATTCCAGGCGCAACGCTTTAGGATTCCGGCAGGATGTCCGACCTACCACCGCCTCCACCGCCTGGATCCGCGCCGCCGCCGTTCCAGCCACCACCTGGTTATCCGCCACCGCCCCCTGCCGACATCCCGCCTCCCGGCTATCAGGCGCCGCCGCCCGGTTACACGGGCCAGGTCCCTCCGCCCTACATGCCTGTGGCCGCGGTCGGCGCCGGCGGCACGCTGCTCTCGCAGTTCGGGGGCGCAGCCGCGTGGTCGTGCGGTCTCGGCATCGTCTCCATAATCGTGCCGTTCGTGACGAACTTCTACTTCCCGATCATGCCCATCATCGGAGCGCTCAACGGAATTCGAGCCATCCAGCGCGGTCGCCTGATCGGGGGCATCGTCGGCCTCGTCCTCAACGGCATTGGCGGGCTTGTCGCCCTGATCGCGAGCGGGGTGATCGGAGGCTAGGTCGCCGCCGTCGCGGGAGCCGCGGCCTTTTCGCCGGCGGGGATCGTGAGCATCGGAAAGATGGCTGCGACCAGCACCACGGCGACCGCAGTCCACAGCGCCACGTCAATCGAGCGTTCGATCAACGGCCCGGCGAGCGCCGACCCGATTGGAGTGCCGGCGAAGTTGAGAGACATCGACACCGCGAAGGCGCGCCCGAACCAGGCGGGAGCGGTGCGGCGCTGTCGCAGCGTGAAAAGGCTGATGTCGAAAGGTCCGTTGGAAGCGCCCACGACGACAAGAGCGATCGCGACGGCAGCCACGCTCGTCGCAAACGGAAGCGAGGCCATCGCCACCGCGGTGACGATGATTCCCCCAAGCATGATCTGGCGCTCCCTACCCAATGTCCGCACAGTGCCTGCCAATAGCGCTGACACAAGCCCGGCCGCGCCCAAAGCTCCCCACAGGTAACCGACTGTCGCGGGGCCCTCGTGCAATCGGCCGAGCACGAGCACGGGTACTGCGATGTCCATGACCCCCCAGCCGAAATTGAGGAAGCTGAGGGTCAACGCCAGCCCTCGCAGGGTCGGATTCTGCGCCACGTACTTGAGACCCAGCCAGGCGTTGCGGAATACATGGCCATGGGCCTCGGTCGCACTCGGAGGATCGGGCAGGCCGAGCATCACCAAGGCGGCGCCGAGGAACAGCAGGCCCGCGGCTGCAAGCGCCCATTCACCGCCGATCCAGCCGACGAGCGCGCCGGCCATGGGCGCGCCCAGCAGAGTGGCAAATACATGCCCGCTGCTGTCGAGTCCGTTGGCCCGCTCCCACAGCTCGCGCGGGACCAGGATCGGAAACAGCGACCGGGCACCGGCGGTGCTCAATGGATTGGTCAGCGACGAAAGGCCAACGATGACCAAAAGCAGGGCGGGCGGCAGAGAGTGAAGCGCGGAGAGGCCTGCGATCAAGCCCACTGAGACAGCGGCGATCACGTAGTCGAGCACCACCAATCGGGCGCGGCCCTTGCGGTCGAGGAGCGCGCCCGCCAGTGGCGAGACAAGAATGCCCGGGAAGACGGCGAAGAAAGCGGTGGCGCCCGCGAGCTGCGGCGAGTGGTATCGCGTGAGCACGAACAGGACCAGCGCCACGGTGACCACGGTCCCGCTTACACGGCCCAGCAGGAGACCCGCGTAAAGACGCGCGAAGCCAGGCACGCGCATCAGCGCGCGGTATCCCCCTCGAGGCTGCCGGCTCAGCCGACCGCTACCTTGGCGCGAGTCCGCGGGGCGACGCGGGCCGGGCGGTTGGCACTCTTCCCCCTATCCAGGATCTTCCCGAGGTATTCGCCGGTGGCCGAAGCCGGCATGCGCGCAAGCTGCTCAGGAGTTCCGGCGGCGATCACATAGCCGCCCTTCTCGCCACCCTCAGGGCCGAGGTCGATGAGCCAGTCGGCGGTCTTCAGCACGTCCAGGTTGTGCTCGATCACGACCACCGTGTTGCCGTGATCGACAAGGCGATGCAGCACCACCAGGAGTCGTTCCACGTCCGCGTAATGAAGTCCGGTCGTCGGCTCGTCGAGCAGGTACAGGGTTCGCCCTGTATCCCTTCGCGAGAGCTCGGCCGACAGCTTGACCCGCTGGGCCTCGCCGCCTGACAGCTGTGTCGCCGGCTGGCCGAGACGGATGTAGCCGAGTCCGACGTCTTGCAGTGTCTTGAGCTTGGTCTTGATCCGCGGCACGTTTTCGAAGACCTCCAGCGCCTCGTCGACTGTCAGCTCGAGGACGTCGGAGATCGAGTGCCCGCGAAACTTGACCTCCTGCACCTCGCGCGAATAGCGCGTGCCATGGCACACCTCGCAGGGCACGTATACGTCGGGAAGGAAGTGCATCTCGATCTGGATGATTCCGTCGCCCTGGCACGCCTCGCACCGGCCGCCTCGCACGTTGAAGCTGAAGCGCCCTGGCTTGTATCCGCGCATCTTCGCCTCTGGCAGCTGGGCGAACAGGTCGCGCATGTAGGTGAACATGCCCGTGTAGGTGGCCGGGTTGGACCGCGGCGTGCGGCCGATCGGCGACTGGTCGATGTCGATCGCCTTGTCGAGGTTCTCGAGGCCTTCGATCGCGCGGTGAGCCCCCGGCCTGTCCTTGGCCTTGTAGAAGTACTGCGCCACCTTGCGGCTGAGGATGTCGGTGACGAACGATGACTTGCCCGAGCCGCTGACGCCGGAGACCGCGACAAAGCAACCGAGCGGCATCTCGATGTCGATGTCCTTCAGATTGTTCGCGCGCGCGCCGCGGATGACGAGCTTTTTGCCATTGCCGTTGCGCCGACGCTTCGGTATCGGGATCTCTCGATCGCCACGCAGGAACGCGGCGGTTATCGAGTCGGGATCCTTGAGCACCTCGTCGACCGTGCCCGCGGCGATGATCTGGCCTCCGTGCTCGCCCGCGGCCGGACCGATGTCGACCATGTAGTCCGCCGACCTGATGGTCTCCTCGTCGTGCTCGACGACGATGAGCGTGTTGCCAAGGTCGCGCAGGCGCAGGAGTGTGTTGATCAGCCGGCGGTTGTCCCGCTGGTGCAGCCCGATCGACGGCTCGTCGAGGATGTACAGGACCCCCATCAGCTTGGAACCGATCTGCGTCGCGAGGCGGATGCGCTGAGACTCTCCGCCTGAGAGCGTGTTCGCGGCCCGCTCGACCGTGAGGTACTCGAGGCCGACGTCGATCATGAACTGCAGGCGCTCGCGAATCTCCTTGAGAAT
>DATCPW010000278.1:0-3055 GCA_036569865.1 Candidatus Dormiibacterota bacterium | reverse complement strand
CTGGAAACTGAGGGCGCCCCGGCCGCCACGTGCTCACAGGTCGCCCGTCCGTCATCGAACAGGACAAACAGCACAGGCTGTCCGCGCACGTCAACCGTCGCCTTTCCCAGTCGCTTCGTCAGGTGCGCGCTCCTTGCAGGGAACCTCACCAGACGGTGGGCATGACACCGCGCGTGCGTGGGCTCTAATCCAATGTAGACCCTTTCCCGCGCAGTGCCGCCCTATTAGCCTGGGTTAAACGCCTTCCACGACCTCGAATATGCGGTCGGCGACCAGGCCATGAGCCTCGCGATGTACCCGTGCCGCCGTTTCTGCGTCCGGCGCGTCCACCAGGCAAAAGGCCTTGTGCTCTTTCTCATCGACCCAGTACTTGAGGTACTTGACCCCATAGGTGTCCTGCTTGGCCAGGTCGGCCGCGTGGGCCTGGGCTACGTCCTTTGCCGTCGCGCCTTCGGGAAGGTTTTCGTGAACGTCCATGAAAATTGGCATTCTTCGCTCCTTTCTACTGTGTGGCGGACTGAGTGGGTGAGGTCAATACTAAGGAGCCGCGGATCAGAAAGCATCGACCGTTTGGTCGATCTTTCAGCCCAAGGAGATCTGGACCAGGTCGTGCTCCAGAGCAAACAGGGTGGCGCCGGACCTCGTGCTGACGCCGATCTTGCCGTACACGTTGATGAGGTGCGTGTGCACCGTCGCCTCGGAGATGTGGAGGGCCGCAGCGATCCGTTTGTTGGAATTTCCGCGCGCCAGCAGCCTCAACACATCGACCTCGCGGTCGGTCAGCCCCGCCGGCCAACCCCGATCTGCCCGGCTGGATTTCGAACGGTGTCCCGCGGCGGCGAGCACGGCGTCCACAGTGCGGCGGTCGAATTTGCCGGCCGACACCTCGCGCCGCAGCTCGGCCGCAGCGTCTGCGGCATCAAGTCCTGGCCGCCACGATCGTTCCTCCGTGATCGACTGGTAGACCTCCGCGGCCGAGAGCAGGCGCGTTCCCAGGGGCAGCGCGGCCGCCGGCAGGCCGCGGTGGTAACCGGATCCGTCGATTCGTTCGTGGTGCACCCCGGCGGTCTCGCCGCTGGCCCGCAGCGCTGGACTGACCGTGAGGATGCGCTGGGTGTGATACGCGTGGAGCTGCACCCGCGCTCGCTCGGACGGGTTGAGCGGGCCGCGCTTGGTCCAGACCAGGTCCGGGATGCTGACGTTGCCAAGATCGTGCACGTGCGCCGCCCGCCGAAGTGTGGTGATCTCAGCCTCGCCAAGTCCAAGCTCTGACGCTGCGCCTTCGACCAGGCGGGCGACCTGGGGTGAATGCCCCGCCGTGTACGGCGACTTGAGGTCGACGAAGTCCGCGAGGGCCCGGCACACCTCGTCCAGATGAGCCGGCGAGACCCACAGGTGCGGCTCCGGTTCTTCCGCCAATGCGTCGTCCCAGACCGATTCGCGCCCCATCTGGCCGAACATGTCGTGGCTGTTCTGCAGCCAGAGTCGTGCGATCTCAGGGTCGAACTCGCTGCCGCTGCGGTCGCGAACGGTGGCATCCGCCGCCGCGATGCCCCCAATCTGGTGATAGGTCTGGGCGACGTGGACCAGGTGGACCAGCCGCGCGATGGCCGCTTGCTCGTCGCCTTGCGGAAGGCCGGGGAAGACGCTGCCGTCCCAGCGAGCGTGGGTATGGCGCAGGGCCTCGCTGACCTTGGGCGATGCCCCCAAGCGCGCCGACAGGCGCACCGCCACATCCGCCACGTTGGCAAGGGCTTCGGGCGCAGAGCCGCCCGAGCTGATCATCCCCGCGACGCCTGCGGCCCATTGCCGCGGCCCCCACTCGCGGGCCATCCGGGTGATCACGATTCGCATCAGCTCTGGCCGGTTGGCGAAGTCGGCCTCCGAAAGCCACCTCCGTACGCCAACGTCGTCGCCGGCGCCCATCCGGCTCTGGATCGAGACGGCACCCGTGCAGCCCACGTGGTAAAGCAGGGCCAGATAGTAGGTGTCCGACAGGTCGTCGCGGGACCAGCCTGCCAGGCGTGCGAGCCGGACTGAAAACAGGGTGTCGCGAAGGGCGCTTTCGGCGGGCACATCGTGGGCCAGGTCGGTCGCCAGTGACACGGTGGCCAGCAGCTCCGCCAGCCGAACCCCACCAAGCACGCCAACGGAGTATGCGACAAGCGACCCAAAGATCGACCGAACGGTTGATGCCACGCGGGCCCCGCGCTCGCACGATGCAGCCATGGAAACGACAACTACCTCACAAGACTTCGTCGATCACCTGTCAGCGCGGAACTTCGATCAGCTCGCCCGCGTTCTTGCGCCGGACGCGGTGGCCCGCTTCCTCCTTCCCCGTGGTGCGCAGGAAACCGTCGGCGCGGACGCCATCGCGCGCCGCTTCGAAGGTTGGTTTGGGGGGGCCGCCAATTTCGCAGTGCTCTCGACAGGAAACAAGTCGGTCGGAGGGCGGTCGCTCCTGCAGTGGCGGTTCCGACTCAGCCGGGATGGTCGCTCGTCGGAGGTCATCGAACAGGTCGCCTTCGTCGACGCCGGGCCGGAGGGCGTCTACCGCCTCGACCTGGTGTGCTCAGGCTTTCTGCCCGATCCCGAAATTGCGGAAGACATCGCTATTGCCTGCGAAGTGCCCGAAAAAACATATAAGCAGGTGTAATTACCTGGTCCCGTATGCGGAGTTGTTCGCTGGTCGAGAGTGGGCTTCAGGGCGATGCTGAACTCATCAAATATCGGATGAGGTGTAAAGCAATGAAGGCGTTCAATCTCGCGAAGGGAATAGGAATATCGGCGGGACTTCTGGTCGTGGCTCTTGCCGCGGCCTGCGGCGGCTCGACCCCGGCTTCGAACGGATACGCGATCGTCCCCCTGACCGGAAACACCGTCACGATCCATTACAAGGTGGTGGCGCCTGACAGCCTTCTCGCCAAGGTCGGACCGGACGGCAAGAAGCACGACACGTTCTTCACAACTGACTCGACCAACGTCAAGGCAGGCGACGTGGTGAGCATCGTGGTCACCAACTACGACGACATGCCTCACGGAATGGTCTTCGACA
>DATCPW010000277.1:0-3606 GCA_036569865.1 Candidatus Dormiibacterota bacterium | reverse complement strand
TCAGCCTCATCCGGATCGTCACCGTCTGGCCGGGCTCGACCGAAAGGTGATGGCGGAACGCGGCCTTGGTGCCCTGAAGCGCGGGATTCACCGTCGGCAGGCCTCGTGTGACGTGGTCGTTGATGCCGTCCTTCGGGAATTCGCTGCGGCCGGCGATTTCCCAAAAGCGCTCCGCGTTGGTTTCGTTGTCGCAGAAGAGAAGCTCCGGAGCGCCGTCGGAGTGCAGGGTCCTGCTGCCGAGGGCGTGATGCTCGGCGACCAAGCCGCCGCTCTCCGCGCGGATGGTCGGCACTCGGTCGTCCAGGCCCCAGGCCCAGGTATTGCGAAACCACAGGGTGGGCAGCAGGTCGAGCTGGGCGGCGTCCGGGCCGGCGTTGTGGACCGAGACCTTGATCAGGATGTCCTCGGGATCGGCTTTCGCAAAGTCGGCAGTGATCTCCCAGTAGCGGGCGCGTTCGAACACCCCGGTGTCGAGCAGCTCGTACTCGGGGTCGCTGCGGGAGCGGCGGGCGTTCTCGGCCACCAGCTGCGCGTAGGGAAACTCCGCCTGCGGATACATGTATCGCCAGCGCATCCACGAGTGCGTGGGGGTCGAGTCGAGGTAGAACCAGTACTCCTTGGCATCCTCTCCGTGATTCCCCTGCGTCCCGGTCAAGCCGAAGATGCGCTCCTTCAGGATGGGGTCGCGGCCGTTCCACATCGCGAGCGCGAAGCAGAGGGTCTGGCGGTCGTCGCAAATGCCGGCGAGGCCGTCCTCGTTCCAGCGGTAGGCGCGGGAGCGGGCGTGGTCGTGCGGGAAGAAGTCCCAGGCGGCGCCGTCCGGGCTGTAGTCCTCGCGCACAGTCCCCCAGGCGCGCTCGCTCAGGTAAGGACCCCAGTGCTTCCACGGCGCGCGGCCGGTCGCTTCGTCAAGGCGGGCTTGCTCTGCCGGCATTGATCAAGGTTATTCGCCGCGCACCCGCTCACACTTGTTCCCGTGAGGTTTGGGAGGCAGCTTTGCTGCGATCTTGATGCTGCCTCAGAGCGCGAGTGGCTGGTGCCTGATGGGCTTGGCGGGTATGCCATGGGCACCGTGGGTGGGCTTCGGACCCGTCGCTATCACGGGCTGCTGATCGTCGCGACGAGGCCGCCCGGCGGCCGGATGCTCGGTCTGGCTGCCATCGACCCGATCCTGATCATCGGCGATCGCCGAATTCCACTCGCCGTGCACGAATGGTCCTCTGGTGCCATCGACCCGAACGGCCACCTCCACCTCGAGAGCTTCGAGCTCGACGAGGGCTTGCCACGCTGGCGCTGGACCGTCGGCGACGTCGCGATCGAGCGAGAGATCGCCATGGACCACGGACGTGCATCTGTAGCCGTCATTCACCGCGTCCTCAGGGCGCCCGGACCTGTCTCATTGGAGCTGCATCCCCTTTGCACCTGGCGCGACGTCCATGGTGAGCGTTTCGCGAACGGCCCGCCGGCTATCGCTGTCGCGGCAGATGGCTTCCTGTTCGAGGACGCCTACCGCGTGGCGGGAGCGGGCTATGTGCCCGGAGGCGAGTGGTACCGGGGCGTCCATTACCGCGTCGAGGCCGAGCGCGGCCTAGGCAGCACTGAGGACCTGTGGCACGCCGGCCATTTCGCCGTCGAACTGGAGCCCGGTGAGGCCCACGAGCTCGTCGCATGGGCGGGCGCACCCGGAGTGCCGCCGCGACGTCCCGCCGCTATCTTCGCCAAGGCCAAGCACCGCTCAGGAGCCGTGATCGCGACCGCGCATGCCGTTGACGAGGTCGATCGCATGCTGGCGGTGGCCGCTGATCAATTCATCGTTGAGGGGCCGTTGGTCGTCGCGGGGTACCCGTGGTTCGGCGAATGGTCGCGAGACACGATGACTTCGTATGAGGGCTTGTTCCTCGACACCGGTCGCCACGAGGAGGGCCGCAAGCTCCTGCTTCGCGCCGCGGAAACCCTTTCAGAGGGGATGCTCCCCAACACCAGCGACGCCGTCGAGGAGTACAACAGCGCCGACGCCACACTGTGGTTCCTGCACGCGGTCGGCCGCCACGTTCAACGGACGGGCGACCATGAGCTCGCCGCTCAGCTATCCACGGCGATGCGTGACGTGATTGCGCATCACCTCTCCGGAACTCGTTTCGGAATCAAGGTCGATCCTGCCGATTCGCTGCTTCGGCAGGGTGCTGACGGCGTTGCCCTGACCTGGATGGACGCGCGCGTCGATGGCGTGCCGGTGACCCAGAGGGCGGGCAAGGCTGTCGAGATCAACGCACTGTGGATCAATGCGCTCGCGACGGTCGCCACGCTGGAGGAGCGGCTCAAGCACGACACCACCGACCTGCGCCGGCTCGCGCAGCAGGCTCGCGAATCCTTCAAGCACCACTTCGTGGGCCCGTCAGGCTGCGCCGACGTCATCGACCCCGATAACGAACAGGTGCGACCCAACTGCCTTCTCGCGATCTCTCTCCCCCACGCCCCGCTCCTGGAACCGAGCCTCGTGCGGGTGGCGGGCGCGGAGCTGCTCACCTCGCTTGGGCTGCGTTCGCTGGCGCCGAGCGACCCCGCCTATCGTGGGCTGCACCACGGTGGTGTTCGCGAGCGCGACACTGCCTATCACCAGGGCAGCGTGTGGCCGTGGCTGATCGGCCCTTACGTGGAGGCCGCGCTCAGAACGGGAGTCCCTGTCGCCGGCGTGCTCGACGGGCTCGAGCAGCACCTGTGGGAATGGGGACTGGGCTCTGTCTCTGAAACAGCGGACGGCGACGCGCCGCATCGCGCCACGGGCTGCCCGATGCAAGCGTGGTCGGTCGCAGAGGTGATCAGGGCGCGCCGGATGCTGCGAACGCGCGTGGCCACCACGAGACAGCTCGCGCCAGCGCCTTGAGGATCGTCTCGCTGCTGCCAAGCGCCACCGAGACCCTTTTCGCATTGGGTCTCGGCGATCAGCTCGTGGCGGTCACCCACGAGTGCGACTACCCACCCGAAGCCGCTTTGCTTCCGATCGTCACGCGATCGACTCTGGGGCTCGAAGACAAGGACAGCGGGGGCATTGAAGCGGCAGTGTCGCTGGCGGCCGCGGAGGGCCGCTCCCTCTACGAGGTAGACACTGAGGCGATCCGGGCTTTGCATCCCGACCTGGTGATCGCGCAGGACGTCTGCCGTGTCTGCGCGGTCTCCGCGGACCAGGTGGCCGAGGAATTGGACGGAATACCGATGATCCGCCAGCACCCCCACTCACTCGCTGACGTGCTCGCCGACATCGAGGAGTTGGCCGCGGCATGTGGGGCTGACGCTGCGCCACTCATGGCCGAATTGCGCTCTCGCATTGACGCGGCATCACGCTTGGCCCAGCGCCAAGGGCCCGTTCGTGGCGTATTCCTGGAGTGGATCGATCCGCCCTACCGTGCCGGACACTGGACTCCCGACCTCCTCGTGTTGGCCGGCATCGAGGATCCGTTCGCGCTCGCGGGCGTCCCTTCCATCGCGTTATCGTGGGCCGACGTGGTTGCTGCCCGGCCGGAGCTGTTGATCCTGGCCCCTTGCGGATTCACTCGGGAACGTGCGCTGGAGGAAGCGGCGCTGGTCCAAACGAATATCAACGGCGTT
>DATCPW010000276.1:0-4000 GCA_036569865.1 Candidatus Dormiibacterota bacterium | reverse complement strand
GAGAACATCATGGGAGTCGTTGACAAGGCCAAGAACGCTGCCCAGGACGCCAAGGGCAAAGCCAAGGAAGCCGCCGGCAAGGGCACCGACAACGACCGGCTCGAAACCGAGGGCAAGGCCGACCAGTCCAAGGCCGATGTGAAGAACGCGGGCGAGAAGGTCAAGGACGCCTTCAAACATTGACCGCATGCGCAACGCCGGGGTTCCACTATCGGGGACCCCGGCGTCGTGCGATCCGTCACTTGGCGGTATCACGCTCAAAGCGGCCCGCGTCGTGGTTGTGCCGCCGTAGCAGCTCAGTGGAGCATCACCGATAGCCGATCCTCTTACACGACGATCCAGACTAGCCGGGGCGTCCGCCGGGATTGTCACCGGAAGCGCCCGTAGCCGGTTGGTGAAACGGAACTCGCGAACGCTGGGCTATGGCCCGAGGCCGCGCACCGCGGCCTTGAGCTGGCGGGATCCATTCTCCAGCTGAATCTCGAATGGGCAAAAGTTGGCAAAGTCACGGACGGCCGTCAGCGCCTCCTCCGCCCGACCCTTACCCGCCCTTCTCCGGTTCGACCGCGACGACCGGTGTCAGGCCGAGCCCGATGTAAGAGTGGGCATACCTGGTCGTGGGCGAGGATCCCTCAACCGAGAGCCGCAGCAACTGGATTCGGGTGGCTGAACCCGTGACGATGGCGTCGGCCAACGGCTGTTCCCGGGTGGCGCGCCGGTGGTCGTTCGCGTTCCCGGCGGGCAGAATGGCGCAGGGCACCGCGTCATTAGTGGACCGCATCGCACGCGAGGACCGGTTGCAGCAGGCCGGTTCGTCATCGTGGCGCGAGGCCTTAGAGTCCAAGGGGTGCAGGACCGGTTTGCCGCGGGGGCGGCTATGACGAACTCGCGAGCCGCGCTGGCCGCCGCGAGGTCCGCCTGCCACGCCCTCAGCCAGGCCGGCCCCGAGCGCGATACCTTCCTGCAGTTGTGCAAGGCGGCCTTGGCCACCGTGCTGGCGTGGCAGTTCGCGGTCTGGGTGCTCCACAGTCCAACACCCTTCTACGCCCCGATGGCCGCACTCCTGGTCGTGGACCGCACGATGGTGCGCTCCGTGTGGGCAGGCGTGCAGCGCATCGCAGCAATGGTCCTTGGCATGAGCGTGGCCTGGGCGGTCGGGTCCGTGGCGGGGGCGAACTGGTGGAGCATCGGACCGGTCATCTTCTTAGCACTGCTACTGGGGAGGTGGCCGCGGCTCGGTGACCAAGGCATCCAGGTCCCCGCCATGGTGCTGCTCTCTCTGCTCACCGTGGGAGGGACCAACGTGAGCTTCACCTATGTGACGATCCTGGAGACGCTCATCGGGGGGGCGATCGGTGTGATCACCAACGGTCTCGTCCTGGCTCCGCTGCACCTGCGCCGTCCTCGCGAGCGGGTCGTCGCCCTGGCCAGCCAGGTCCACGAGCTCCTGGATCAGATGGCGGAGGGGTTGCGGGGCGATTGGGACGCGGACCTCGCGCGCCACTGGTATCGCGTCGGCGGGGAGATCGCATCCGATGCACCGGACGTGGTTGAGGAGATCTCGAAGGGCAGGGAGAGCACCCGGCTAAACCCCCGCCACAACGTCCGGCCCGTGCGGGTCGACTGGGAGGGGTATGAGAGCGTCGTCGACGCGCTGCGCCACGCCCAGTGGCAGATAACCGGTATCGCGAGGACCCTTGTTGACGCGGCTGACGACCGGGCCCCGCAGCCCGCACCGTCACCGCACTTCCTTGCCCGCTATGCCGATGCCCTCGACGCGCTGGCCGATGCCGTGACCGAATTCGGCCTGCTCGACGACGACGCGCGAGCGACGTTCGACCGGCAAGTCGTTAGGGCTGAACGGATCCTTGCTGAGATGCGCGAGCTCATGCGGGTCACACCCCTGGATGACCCCGAGGCCTGGCCGGTCTACGGGTCGCTCATCAGCGACGCGCAGCGCGCGGTCCGCGAGCTCGATTCGGCCAGGGCACGCGCTGTACTGCCCACTGACGGCGGCAGCCCGATCCGGGCGCCCCGACCGAGCTTGATCCGAGGAAGGATCCGAGTGGCGCGCTCGACCCTGGGAGCCCGGTCACCTGCCGACCCTCGAGCGGAAGAGCGGAAGAGCGGACTCGCGCGACACGAGGAAAGGGACACACCCCTAAACTGCGCAGACGCCTCCCTGAACATCACAGGTCCTTGGCGGCTCTCTACTGTGCAAGAACAGGTTTCTCTAGATTCCAGGTAGCGACCCGGACCACCACACGAGCTCCCTTTCCACTCAAGGCTTAAACATGGTCATGCTTCAAGCCGGCGTAAGCAAAACCATCAACCTCAGCATCGAACAACCGTGATCCACAGAAGCGACACAACCGGGAAACGAACACACGGCGAACAGTCACGGTCCCAACATCGGACGGCCCAGTATCGTGTTGACACATAGGGATCCGGCCGCGAACACGCAGGTCCGAGTCAGCCACGGTGCTGTGAACCTTCTCATAGGCTGGGCGGAGATATGAGCACCCGCGTTTTGCTTTGGTGTTGCTACGTTCGTAACGCGGCTGGCAAACAGCTGGCAACAACAGTCAATTGCAAGGAGAGCTCATGCGACTTCCACACATCAGCCCCAAGAACGCCACCGGCTTGTTCGACAAGGTAGTCGGCCTGGCGAGGGAAATGCTCGGTGAGTTCTTCGATCGCGCGACGCTCAAGGAGTCTGGCCGGCTGCAGCAGGAGAAGGGCAGTGCCAAGCTGGACGCCCTGCAGGCTGAAGTGAAGGCCGAAGTAGGGAACGCGAAGGTTGAGGCGTTGGACAAGGCCCAGCAGAAGGCCGCCGCCTCCTCCTAGTACCGACTGCGCGAAGACCCGCCTGCTCCAATGGTTCGGGCGGGCTCTTCGCGATCGGGCCGTGCTCGGGCATGGCCTGCTTCGTTGCCGTCGACCGGCGGCCACGCCACAGTCCACCAAGGAGACGAACGCCATGAGCGCCACCGACAAAATAAAGAATGCTGTGCAGGACCTGACCGGCAAATCCAAGGAAGCGACCGGCAAAGTGACCGACAACGACGACCTTCAGGCCGAAGGCAAGGCCGACCAGACCAAGGCTGACGCCAAGAAGGCCGGCGAGAACATTAAGGACGTCTTCAAGGACTGACCGGACCGACACCAGCTGACCTCAACCCCGGAGGACATCCATGCTTCCAGCCATCGTCAGCGCCATCATCGTCGGCTCCATCATCGGCGCCCTAGGGCGACTTGTCGTGCGCGGCAAACAGGACATCTCTGTGATCGCCACGATCCTCATCGGCATCGTCGCCGCCCTGATCGGTACGTTCATCGCGAAGGCGCTGGGAGTCGGTGACACCAACGGCGTCGACTGGATCAAGCTCGTCATCCAGATCGTCCTGGCAGCCGTCGGTGTAACGGTATTCGCCGGCAGCAGAACCCGGGCCCGTACCTAAGCTCCTGCAAGCGGCTCTGTCAAAGCGCCGCCGTCTCCGGCCTTCGGCAGGAAGCGGCGGCGCCCTGGGCAGGAGCCCGGCCAGCCAATGTACGGTGGTGCTGAGCGCCACTGGCCGCCGGGTGAGCCCGCACTGAAGGACTCAACCACGCCGCAACACGTCGCTGACACTGACATCCACGGGGCGTTACCCAGCGGGTTCCCATTCACGGTTGAGGCGCGGGGTGAAGTGCCGGGCGTCTCAGCTGTTGCAAAGGGGCGCTCAAGCAGCTTCACGCAGCCGGAATGCGTGCACAGCTGCCGTCGCAGCATCGAAGCCCGATCCGCACTGACTATCGATCTCAGCCCGGTCGCCCGCCTTGGGTCCCCAAGCCGGGTTCATGCTGGCGCAGCTACTCGGTTCCGCGGACCATAAGCGCATGAACGAGAACCCGGCTGACGCATGGACGCTCGCAGAGCTCCGCCGCGAGTTTGCACGCTACAGCGAACGGGTGAACGCCTCGGACCTTGCCCCGAGTTCAAAGCTGACCTATCTCCAGC
>DATCPW010000275.1:0-8087 GCA_036569865.1 Candidatus Dormiibacterota bacterium | reverse complement strand
CGCTCGACGATCTCGTACTGGCCGACTCGTGTGCCGGTTAGGTCTTTCATTTGCCGGCCGTCAGCTTCCCGACTATGGCCACGAGGTCCGCGAGGCGAAAAGGCTTGCTCAGGATGTCGTCGGCTCCGGCGGCGAGGAACCTTTCCCTGTCGCTCGCCATCGAATGGGCGCTGGCGATGACGATCGGCTGGTTCGGCATCGCGGCCTTGATCCGCTTCATTGCCTCGATGCCATCGATGCCCGGCATGGCGACGTCCATAAGGATCATCGCGGGGTGCTGGCTCAGGGCGACATCCACCGCCTGGAGGCCGTCGACGGCGATCAGCACCTTGTAGCCGGCCTTCTCGAGCACCCGCGTGCACAGGCGTTGGGCGACGTCATTGTCATCCGCGACCAGCACTGTGATCTGCGTCTTGTTGTTTGGTGCCGCCGGCTCAGGCATGCCGGCGCTGCAGTGGCGTGACGTTCTCCGCCGCCAGCGGGAGAGTGAAGTGAAATGACGAACCGTGCCCGACCGCGCTCTCAACCCAGATCTTTCCCCCATGCATCTCCACGATCTGCTTAACGATCGTGAGGCCCAGGCCAGTCCCGGGGATTGATTGCGCCGCCCCGCTCCGCACGCGCCTGAACCGCTCGAAGACGTGGCCGATCTCGTCGGGGGGTATGCCAACGCCGGTGTCGGTCACGCTGACCAGTGCGAAATCACCCTCGGAGCGGCTGGAGAGCGTGACGGTCCCGCCGTCCGGCGAGTATTTGACCGCATTGTTCACGAGGTTGCTCACCACCTGGATCAGGCGGTCGCGGTCGCCGACCACGATCGGGAGGCGCGGGTCGAGGTCGGCTTTGAACTCGACCGACGGCGACGAGCCCGCGCGGGCGATTGCGTCGCTCAGGACCTCGTTGATGTCCACATCGGTGGTCCTTATGCTCATGCGCCCCGACTCCATCCGGTCGAGGTCGAGCATGTCCCCGATCAGGCGGTTCACGCGATCCGCGTCATTGAATATGTAGCCGCCGTACGCCCGCACCTCGTCAGACTCGAGGCCGCCGTCGCGGATCAGCTCGCTGAAGCCCTGGATTCCGGTGAGCGCAGTCCTGAACTCGTGGCTGACGATCGACAGGAATTCGGTCTTCGTGCGGTCCAGCTTCTCGAGCGTGGCGTTCGCGCTGCGCTGCGATTCGAGCGCCTCTCCCAGCTTGTCCTGCGCCTCCCGCACCAGTGTCACGTCCTCAACCATGACGAGTACGTGCTCCGGCCTGCCGCTCGAATCGGGGATCGAGGTCGCGGTGAGCTGAAGCCACAGCCAAGCGCCGGCTCCGGTGCCGGCTCGCACCTGGACGCTCTTGCCTTCACTGATACCTGCCAGCAACGGTGAGAACCGCGCCCTGGCCGCGGCCTGGTCGTAGGCCCGAAGCAGGTCGGGCCAGGAGGTCGCGCGCATGACCTGGAAGTCGTGGTCGAGCATCGAGAGCAAGGCGGGGTTCGCCTCCAGCAGCTCGCCCTCGCTGCTGATGCGCGCGATCCCGATCGGTGACCGCTCGAAGATGGCGCGATGGTCGGCCTCGCTCCGGCGCAGGGCCTGTGCCGTCTCGGCGCGGCGGATGAAATTGCCGATCTCGCCGCCGGCCGTCGACAGCATCGTCACCAGGTCGTGCTCGACCATGCGCGGCTCGTGCGTCAGCATCTCGACGACGCCGACAACCGTGCCGCCCGTGATAACCGGAAACGCGATGGCTGAGCGCAACCCAGCCTGCAGCGCCACCGCCACGCGGTCGTAGTCGGTCGCGACCGACATGTCCTCCTGCGCTGCAGGAATGCCGGATTGCCATACGCGCCCAAGCAGACCTTCGCCGGTAGCGATCGACAGGCGCCGGCTCTGGTTGTGGAACTCTTCGAACGCGGCGCCGTCGCGGTGCCACGCCTGGCGCAAGCGCAGCGCCTGCAAGTCGGTGTCGACCGCCCAGTACTGCGCAAGGTCCCAGTCGAGATGCGCGCAAAGTGCGCCAAGGAGCTGAGGCGCCGCCTGCTCCCACGTCGTGGCGCTGACGATCGTGTGCCGCACGGCGACCAGGCCGTCGCGCAACCCATCCACGCGCTTGCGCGCCGAGACGTCGGTCTCCTGCACGAGGAGCACCCGCTCGCCGCCGGGATGGTCGCTGACCGCAGCCATGGTGATCTCGACCGGGACGCGGCTCCCGTCGCCGCGCACCTGGTGGAGCTCGGCCTCCCACCGCAGGATGTCCCCTGTTCGCAGCATGGACAGTGCTTCCGCGATCGCGCTCTGGTCGTGCTCCGACGTGACGTCCGCAACCGTCAGATGTAGAAGCTCGGCGCGGCTGCGCCCGAGGATCACGCACAACCTTTCGTTGACGAGCAGCCAGCCGCCATTGGCGCCGACCAGGGCCAGGCCGACCTGCGCCGCATCGACGGTGATCCGAAGCCGCTCCTCGCGCGCCTGCAGCTCAGCTGCCTTCCGCTCTGCGCCGGTCGCTTCTGCGCGGATGCGCCCGACCACCTCGTGAATCGTTATGGCGACCACGACCAGGACTGCGGCCAGCAGCAGAGGCACAGCCAGGTCGTTCGACCCACCGCCTGCTACGACCGAAGGCGCCGCCAGGCCGATGGCGGCGAACACTGCGACTGTGAGCGAATCGAGCCGGCTCGAGTACACGGCGGTCAGCAGGACGACCAAGAGGTACAGCGGAAAAACCAGCACCGGAGACAGCGCAAGTCCGGCCTGGACCGCGATCACAGCGGCGATTGCAAAAAAGGGCGTGGCGCGACGGACCAAGCCTCGGGTCCGATTCGGCTTCAATTCGGGCCTCGGACGAGGTCCTGGCAACACCGTCGTTCCCTCACCCCCCCTGGCTGGGCTTGCGGTGCGCAGGAGGCAAAGTGTAGACCGCGGTTGTCAGATCAGACCCCACTTAACCGCGGTACCTGTGACGTAAGCTGAACCGCCGGCCAGAGTTGAAGCACATGAATACGCCACTGCAAGCGGATGGCCTTAGCCGGCGCGTCTACCCCTTCATCGGGCTCGCCATCGTAGGTCTTGTCAGCCTCCACGGCTACTCCGAGCTCACGTCTTCCCCTGCATTGGTGGCCGCGATGGTGGTCGGCATGCTGCTCGCGCTGGCCCCGCTGGCGCCCATCAAGTTTCCCGCCGTCAGCCAACCGGTGGCCGCGATCCCGGTGGTGGCCGGTCTCGCCCTCGCCCTCTACCCGCTCTGGAAGATGGGGACGGCGTTCGGCATCCTCGCCTCGGTGGTGCTGGTCGTGCTCGCCGGCACGCTGGTGCTGCTGCCATGGGAGCGCATCCCTCGCTTCCTCCACGCGATCTCGCCCATCGGAGGCCTCGCGGTCACCTTCGCGCTCGAGGTCCAGTTCGGGCTGAGCGTGATTCGCGCCTTCCCATTCGTGCTCCTGCTCCTGATGTTCCTCGCGCTGTACTACACGACTGTCGAGTTCGCCATCGGCGCAGCGCTGGGCGCGGCCGACCTCATCCTCGTCACCGGCGTGAACCCCGCGACGGGCGACCCGGCAGCGGCGCTCCTCGAAGGACTCCTCCTCGTCGCTCTCGGAATCCTGGTCCGGCGTGTCGTCCAGGAACAAGAAGCACACCGCACGGCCGCCGCCACCGCGGAGTCAGCGAAGTCGGAGCTGCTGGCTGACCTGGCGCAGCGCAACCAGGAGCTGCAGGAGCTCACGCGGATGAAATCCGAGTTCCTGGCCACGATGAGCCACGAGATCCGCACGCCCATGAACGGTGTGATCGGCATGACAGGCCTTCTCCTGGAGACCGACCTCACGCCCGAGCAGAGGGACTACGTGGAGACCGTTCGCGCCTCCGGCGACACGCTGCTGGAGATCATCAACGACATCCTCGACTTCTCGAAGATCGAGGCAGGCCGCGTGCGCATGGAGCGAATCGAATTCAGTCCCAAGCACGTGACCGAGGAGGCTGTCGAGCTGTTCGCCGAGCCGGCCGCGAACAAAGGCATCGAGCTCGTGCTCGACGTCGAGCCCGAGGTCCCACACAACGCGATCGGAGACCCGGGCCGGTTGAGGCAGGTGCTCATCAACCTGGTCGGCAACGCGATCAAGTTCACGGACTCAGGCGAGGTCGTGGTGCGGGTGCGTCGAAAGGAGTCAGCGGGCCCAGGGCTGCAGCTGCATTTCGAAATTGCTGATACCGGGATCGGGCTCACGGAAGAAGAGCAGGCGCGCGTCTTCTCCACCTACTCGCAGGTCGACAGCTCCACCACACGCAAGCACGGCGGGACCGGCCTTGGGCTCGCCACCTCTCGCATGCTCGTCCAGCTGATGGGCGGCGAGCTCGGGGTCGAGAGCGAGAAGGGGGCAGGCAGCCGGTTCTGGTTCACCGCGCTGTTTCGAGAAGGCGAACGAAAGGCGCCTGTGGTGCCGCCAACCGCGAGCCTCAGCGGCACCTCGATCGCCGTGGTCGACGACAACAAAACGAACCGGACGATCCTCGAGCGCTATCTGGGCTCGTGGGGGATGCGCGACAAGGCGTTCGAGTCAGGACGCCTGGCGCTGGAAGAGCTCCGGGCCGCGGCGCGCGGAGAGGATCCCTTCGAGGTCGCGATCGTCGACATGATGATGCCGGGGATGGACGGGGCGGCAGTGGCCGCGGAGATCCGCGCCGACCCCACGTTAAAGGACATGGTGGTGATCCTCCTCACGTCCGCCGGCCACTCCGAGCACCCCGTGCCGGGGATCGACGTGGAGCTCGTAAAGCCGGTCCGCCCGTCGCTTCTCTTCGATGTCCTCCACTCTCTGCTAGCGGCCAAGCCGGAGCATGCAAACCGAAAGGTGATGGACGAAGCCACTCCCACCGACCAGGCCTCTCATCGTTGGGCACGGCTGCTCGTGGTCGAGGACAACATCGCCAACCTCAAGGTCGCGGTGCGAATGGTCGAGAAGCTGGGCTATCGCGCAGACGTCGCGTCCAACGGCGCCGAGGCGGTGCGCGTCTTGAGCGAGATGCGCTACGACGCGGTGTTGATGGACTGCCACATGCCGGAGATGGACGGCTTCGATGCGACGCGAGAGATAAGGAAGAACGAGCCGGAAGGGCGCCACACGCCGGTGATTGCGATGACCGCGAGCGCGCTCTCGGGTGACCGCGAGCGGTGTCTCGCGGCAGGGATGGACGACTACATCGCCAAGCCGATAAAGATGCACGTGGTCGCAGCCGTCCTGGAAAGGTGGCTGGGCCCCAGGGACAGGCAGGCCGGAGGGGAGCCGGCTAAGTCGACCTCCCCGCACCTTTAGGGGTCCCCGCACCCGTGGTGTGCGGGGGAGGTGCCCGAAGGGCCGGAGGGGACGTCCCTTAAAGCACCAACGACTCTAGGTTCTGCGCAGTGCGAGAACTGTTACGTCATCCGGCAGGTCGCGGTCGCGCGAGCCTGTGGCCAGGATGTCCACGATTCCCTGAGCGGTGGGCGCGCGCCGCGCGGCGACCGGCAGCGGCACATCCTTGGTGGCGAGGTCGGGTCTCAGGTCGAGAAGTCCGTCAGAGAAAACGACAAGAGTGTCCCCGCGCTCGAGGACGACCTTGCCCGGCAGCAGCGTGTTGTCGGGCAGCAAGCCGATCGGCGCCCCGCGCTGCGACAGCAGCTCGTGAGCACCGCCGCTGCGCACCAGTCGAGCATGCCCGTGCCCCGCATCGATGTACTGCACCTCGCCGCTCGCACCGTCGAAGATCGCGTGGAACAGCGTGACGTACGCCTGGTTCACCTCGAGCGCAGCCGCCATCACGCCGGCCGCCTGCTCAACGCCCTCTTCCACCGAAGCCGCGTGCACTGACGCGGAGCGGAGCGCTGCTCTCACCGTGGCCATCAGAATCGCCGCGGGCAAACCCTTGCCCATCACATCGCCCAGCGTCACCGCCAGCCGCCCACGATCGAGCGGGTACCAGTCGTAGAAGTCGCCGCTGATCTCACGCGCGGGCGCGAAATGCGCGGCCACCTCGAACCCCTCGCCGATCAGTGGCGAGGCCGGCAGGAGCGCCGCCTGCACCTTGGCCGCCTTGTCGATCTGCTCGGTGCGCTCCGCCACCAGTGACTCGAGGCGCCGCAGGTTGGCCCTGTAGTCGATCTCCATGCTCCGCCTGCGGAAAGCGTTGACCACCGCGAGGTACAGCTCGGTGGCGCCAACTGGCTTGACGAAGTACGCATACGCGCCGTGCTCCACTGCCGCCTTGCCGAGCTCGGGGTCGTCGACGCCCGAGATCATCACCACCGCCGTGTCAGGGTGCTTGGCTTTCAGCTCTCCGAGCAGCCCGTAGCCCGACTCGTCGGGAAGCCTCACGTCGAGGAGAGCCAGCCCGTACTCCTTGCTTTCGATGAGCTCGCGCGCGGCGGCGCCCGAGAACGCGACGTCGGACTCGAAGCCACGGCTTCGAAGCGTGCGTTGCATCACCTTGGCCAGGGCTTCCTCGTCATCGACGATAAGGGTGCGGAGCAGACTGTCTGACGAAGACACTCAGCGAAGTGTAGTCAGCGGCGACGGCATGACCTGAAGCTAATACGGCGGTAGTTCAGCCTGATCGCTGTAGGCTTGCCACCATGAGCCTCGAGTTCCAGACGCGTCAAACCGACGCCGGAGTCACCGTGCTGGCTCCCTCCGGACGCCTCGACGTCGCGGGAGCTCCATCACTGAAAGATGCTGTCAGCGAGGCCGTCAAGAACGGTCAGCCGCGGGTGGTCATCGACCTGGAAGGCGTGAGCTTCGTCGACAGCACTGGCCTCGGCTCGGTGATCGCGGCGCTGAAGCTCGTTCGCAGCTCCAAGGGCGACCTCCGGCTGGCGGCCCCCAATCAGCAGGTGCGGGTGGTCCTCGAGCTGACCACCCTGGACCGGGTGTTCCCCTATTTCGCCACGGTCGAGGAAGCGCTCACTGACTTCTGACCCCGACCCTGTCGGCACCGCCTCCCAACCGTTTGAGTTCCACGCCACTCTCATCCGGTTGGAGGACGCTCTGGACACCCTCCATCACTCGGTGGAGCTGCTTCGCGAACGGACGGGCCGCGGCGCGGACGATCGCAACCTCATCCTCTTCGAGACCGCCCTGGCGGAGATCGGATCCAACGTCCTGATCTACACGGGCAAGCACGGTACGAGCGGACCTCCTGTCGAGTACGAATTGCGCCTGGAAGAGGAAACCGCAACCGCATCTTTTACCGATCGGGGACCGCCCATTCATAATCAATTGACTCGCGCCATGCCGGCGGCGATGAGCGAGGCCGGTCGCGGCATCGCGATCGCACGCAAGGTGCTCGATGAGCTGAGATACAAACGCGATGGCGAGGTGAACTGTTGGCGACTGGTGAAACGGCTCTAAGCGCAGGCGGCGAACACTCGGAGGACGTGAACCGGGCCCTCATTCACGACTTTCGCAACCTGCTTGCCGTGATCGTGAACTACTGCGAGCTCATCGCCGAGGAGACGGGCGATCCCGAGGCCGTGCGCACCGACATCCAGGAGATTCGCGTCGCCGCCGAGCGGGCGATCGCGCTGACTGAAAAGCTCCGGCGCCCTCCAGCTCAACCGCCCGATTCGGAGTCCTCGGCGAGCGCGCTTTGACAGTGACCCGAAGGCCGCCGAAACCGGCCAGGACCGCAGGGAGCGCCGACGGCCAGGCGTCTCCCCCTCGCGAGCTGGTGCTCGTGGTCGACGACGACGACCAGATGTTGCGCCTGGTCAAGCGCGTGCTGGAGCGGGCCGGGTTCGAGTGCGTGACGGTCGACAACGGAGAGGTCGCGCATGAGTCGGCGGTCGACTGGCGCCCTGACATCATCTTGCTCGACCTCATGCTCGGGTCGACGACGGGCGACCAGATCCTTGCCGACATCCGTAAGGATTTCCGGACGCGCTTGATCCCCGTCGTGTTCCTCACTGTCCGCAGCTCCCTTAAGGACAAAGTCGAGCACCTGCTAGCCGGAGCGGACGACTACGTGACGAAGCCGTTCATCGCGGAGGAGCTCGTCGCGCGACTGAGGGCGGTCATCAGCCGATCCACCAACACGCGCGACCTCAACCCGCTCACAGGCATGAGCGGGAAT
>DATCPW010000274.1:0-2362 GCA_036569865.1 Candidatus Dormiibacterota bacterium | reverse complement strand
GCATCGAGCTGAGCGTCACGATATTTCTCGCCAACATCACCGACGATCGTGAGTCCGTTGCTACAGTGATGGCCGCGGGCGTTGGCGCTGAACCCAAAGACATCCTGGCCATGCCGCATTTCCTGATTGGGACGGTTGATGAGGTGGTTGACGATCTGCAGCGCCGTCGTGAGCGGTACGGAATCTCGTATGTGATAGTCCCGGGCGAGGCGGATGAAGCCTTCGCTCCGGTTGTAGCGCGATTGGCAGGCACCTGACGACCTCCTGTAGATTGGCTGGCGATGGCCACAAATGAACAGATGAAGCTCAAGGGACCGGTCACCGGGCGCGCCGCGGAGGTGCTCACGAATGAGGCGCTCGAGTTCGTCGCGAGCCTCCAGCGTGAGTTCGGCGAGCGCAGGTTGGAGCTCCTCAGGCTGCGTGACGAGCGCCAGGTGCGCCTAGACGCCGGTGAATTACCGACGTTTCTGTCCGCAACGGGGTCGGTGCGCGAGTCCGACTGGAAGGTTGCTCCGCCCGCTACGGACCTGCAAGACAGGCGTGTGGAGATCACAGGCCCGACCGACCGCAAGATGGTGATCAATGCCCTCAACTCCGGCGCCAGGGTGTTCATGGCGGACTTCGAGGACGCCAACACGCCGACCTGGGCGAACCTGGTCGAGGGCCAGGTCAACCTCATCGATGCCATCGAGCGGACCCTGGACTTCACGAGCCCAGAGGGAAAGCAGTACCGGCTCGATGCCAAGGTGGCAACGCTGGTTGTGCGGCCGCGCGGCTGGCACCTGGACGAGAGGCACGTGGAGGTGGGCGGGAGGCCTGTTTCCGGCAGCCTGTTCGACTTCGGCCTTTACTTCTTTCACAACGCCAAGCGCTTGCTCGGCAAGGGCAGCGGCCCCTACTTCTATCTGCCCAAGCTCGAGAGCCACCTCGAAGCGCGCCTCTGGAACGATGTCTTCAACTTCTCGCAGGATGCCCTCGATGTGCCTCGCGGGACGATCCGCGCAACGGTGCTCATCGAGACGATCCTCGCCGCGTTCGAGATGGAGGAGATCCTTTACGAGCTGCGTGAGCACTCCAGCGGTTTGAACGCGGGCCGCTGGGACTACATCTTCAGCATCATCAAGAAGTTTCGGAACCGGCCGGACTTTGTCCTTCCCGATCGCGCGCAGGTGACGATGACCGTGCCGTTCATGCGCGCGTACACGGACCTGCTGGTCAAGACGTGCCACAAGCGCGGGGCGCATGCGATGGGGGGGATGGCAGCGTTCATCCCTTCGCGGCGCGATGCCGAGGTCAATCGCGTGGCGCTGGCGAAGGTCAAGGAGGACAAGGACCGAGAGGCCAAGTCCGGGTTCGACGGCACGTGGGTGGCGCACCCGGATCTGGTCGCGACGGCGACCGAGGCGTTCGACCGCGTCCTGGGTGGCAAACCGAATCAGCTAGAGCGGCAGCGACCAGAAGTGGCGGTGACCGCCGATCAGCTGATCGATGTGAAGGTGCCGGGTGGTTCCATTACCGAGAACGGGCTTCGTCTCAACGTGAGCGTGGGAGTGCAGTACATCGAGTCGTGGCTGCGCGGCGTCGGGGCGGCTGCCATCAACAACCTGATGGAGGATGTCGCCACCGCGGAGATATCGCGGTCGCAGGTGTGGCAGTGGATTCGGCACTCATCGCGGCTGACCGAGGGCTCGCCAGTGACCGCTGACCTGGTGCGCGAGATCACCGACGACGAGCTGGTAAAGGTGCGGGAGCGCCTTGGCGAGGAGTTGTGGGCGAAGGGTCGCTTTGCCGAGGCGCGCCAGGTGTTCGAAGAGGTGGCGCTGTCTAAGTCGTTTCCGGCGTTCCTGACCCTGGTCGCCCAGCGCCAGATCGACTAAGAGGCGGCTACGGTCCGACCCGCGGGGTTGCCGGCGGCTTGCCCGGCAGCCGGCGCCACTGCCGTGGACCGACACCGTTGTTGGGGTTTCCCGGCACGAAGGCCACCGCGGAGGGCTTCACCATGCAGTTGTCCTTGCGCACGACGCTCCGCTCGCCGCCTTCCTGGTGCTCGATCACGACGGTCCTCTCCAGCACCGCGCGAACGCGAACCTGCTTGCCGTCGACCATGGCGTTGAAGCCCCCGCTGACCTCGTGGTTGAGCGGCGGAACGATGCTGGCCAGCGATACAAGCTCGACAGGTACGATTTTGCTCATACAGGTGTTCCTTAGGCTAAGCGGCCGCGGGGCCGCAAAAGCTGCGATTGGCTACCAACACACAATTTGCGCAGCAGCCAACTTTACCAGAACAATACCGGCCCTCAACCCCGTAGGGCTGGGCTTTACGCCGCTGAGCTGTGTTCTTGCATCCGAAGCGCGCGGGCAG
>DATCPW010000273.1:0-8283 GCA_036569865.1 Candidatus Dormiibacterota bacterium | reverse complement strand
GATGGAGAACAGGTTGGTCAGGACTGCCTTGAATGGCAGGATGACTGAGCCGGTGAGAAGGAACAGAACTACATAGGTGACCAGCAGCACCGAACCGACCGCGATCGGGGTGCGCTCGAGGATGTAGTTGACGATGTCGAGATCGAAGGCTGTCGCACCGGTGGCCTGAACCTCGCCGTCCGGCACGCTTTCCGCTCGCACTGCGGTGACTATCGAGCGCGCCTCGTCGCTCGTGTATTGCTTGTTGGTGACGACGCCAAGGAGAACGATGTGCTGGCCGGCCCCAAACTTGAGCGCCTGCTGAAGAGCGGCCGGCAGCTGCGTCGCGGGCCCTGAGTAAAGGCTCTGGTATTGCGCTTTCGTCAAGCTCGGTTCGACATTCACGATGCTGTCGACGTGGAGGACGTAAGGCAATGCGGCCAGACGCCGGCTCAGGTCGTAGACCGCTCCTATGTGGTCCGACGTCATCGGACTGCCGTCGGGGTAGTAGACAACCGCTTCGATGGTGGTCTGGTCCTGCCCGGGGAAATCGCTGATAAGAATGTCGTAACCCTGCCGGGCCTCGTTGTGAGGAGGCAGCTGATCGACGTCGCCGTTTGCCAGCCGCAGCTGAAGGAACGGCGTGCCCGCAACGAGGAGTATCGCCAGCGCCGGCACGAGCACGACCCACGGCCTTCGCATCACCCAGACGGCCATCGAGTGCCACGCCCCTGTGCCGGCGGGCTTGCTCCTGCCGAGGAACGGCAAGCGCAGGCGATCGACGCTCGGCCCGATCACCGAAAGCAGCGCGGGTAAAAAGGTCAGACCGTAGACGACAGCAACCGCGACCACGATGGCGCCGGCCGCGCCCATCGATGCCAGGAACGTTCCCTGGAAGAACAGCATCGCCGACAGGCCCACCGCCACCGTGATGCCGGAGAAGGTGATCGCGCGTCCGGCCGTCGACATCGCCGTCGCGATCGCGTCCTCGCGTGATGCCCCGGCTGCCAGCTCGTCGCGGAAGCGGTTGACGATGAACAGCGAGTAGTCGATGGCCACACCCAGACCGATCAGGGTCACCACGTTTATCGCGTACTGGGAGACGTCCGTGAAGCGCGCGAGAAAGAGCGTGCCGCCAACCCCGCCGACGATCGCCAGGACGCCGACGCTGATGGGCAGAAGGGCAGCGACGACGGAGGCGAAGATGAGCACGAGGAGGAGCAGGGTGATCGGGAGCGCGACGTATTCAGCGCGCTGCAAGTCTTGCTCGAGCGTGTTGTTGAAAGCGAGGTTGATCGGCACCTGGCCCGTTGCGTAAACCTGCAATCCGCTGGGGCGGATCTCTGCGACGACCTGCGATAAATATTTCTGTGCTGTGACGGAGGCGTCTTTGAAGTGGACTATCACGAGCGCTTTGTGCGCGTCCTTCGAGATGTAGCTCGACTGGGCGCCCGCCGGGGCGTTATATGGCGTGTCTGCTCCAATGACGCGCGAATCCGCCAGGAGAGGCGCGATCGATTGCTCGACGGCAGATTGGTAGCTCGGATCGGTGGCGGTGAGGGTGGTGCTGACGAAGATGAGCTCCATGCCCGAACCCGTCGGAGCCTGCTCAGGCTGGATCTCGGCCGTGACCAGCTTCGCCGTCTGGCCGGCCGCCAGGTTGGCGCCAAAGCCTCCGTTGCCGGCCAGAGTTCCGCCGGTGAGAATGCCCGCCACCGAGAGGCCCAGAAGGACTGCCGATACGATCAACACCGCCCAGCGGCGTCGGTATACAAAGCGGCCCCAGCGGTCGAACATCCGCATCACGATACAAGCCCTGGATACAGGGCCCTTCGCCTACTCGAGCGTTACTTGAGCTTCCACTGAATGCTGTCGAGGATGGGTCCGGCCGAGGTGACGAACGCTTTCACGTCGGCCTGCGTCGCCAGGATCAGGATCACGTAGTACACGCTGCCGTCGGCGTTGGCGCCGGCGAAGAGCGGCGCGGCGGCGGGTACGCTCTGGCCGCCAGAGGTCAGGGTGAAGCACAGCTCCCAGACGATTCCTGCCACTCCGTTCAAGGTCGCCGCCTGGGTCTTGCTGCCCGTGCAGGTCTTCGTATCGGGGTACTTGCTCGTGAAGAACTTGTCGACTGTGTCCTTGTTCTGCTGAGCATTCTGAGCCGGGTTTGACGCGCCGCTCCCGATGGTGATCGAGCCGGTGCTGTCAGCGTTCGTGATCGTGATGCTCTGGTCGTCCTGGTTGACCACCGTCCACCCCGAGGGCAGCTTGAACGTGACTCCGGCGTTGGACGCCGTTCCCGTGGCGGTCGTGCCTGGAGTTGGGTTGCCCACAGGGGTTGGAGTGCCCGCGGGACTAGGGCTGGGGAGGAGTCCCGCGCCCTGGTTGTTCCCGGTGCTACGGCTGCCCAACACGGCGATCGCGGTGCCGCACCCGGCCATGAGCAATACGAGCACGACGATGGCGGCAATGATCAGCGTCCACGGCGTGCGGTGCACGGGTGGCTGGGGACCCACGGCGCTAGGAGCGTAGTAAGGACTCTGATAGCCGCCGGGCGGCGGTGGCGGCGGCATCGCGGCAGGCGGCCCGGGCAGCGCCGAAGGAGGGGCCGCAGGCTGCATGGCAGCGACCGCGAGGGGAGTCCCACATGCCTGGCAGAACTGGTTGCCATCCGGGTTCTGGGTTCCACACCTCGCGCACGTGACCGCCATCTATTCGCCTCCCGATGGGGTGGCGGCCGCATCCTTGCGCGGACGGCGGCTGCGCCTGATCGAGTTGGGAGCGGCGCTCAGCGCCATGCCGCAATTCGGGCAGAAGCCGGACGCCACGATGTGCGTATGGCAGCTGGGGCAGACCGTCTCGGCAAACCCCATGTGTGCGGCCTCCTCCAGCAATGCGTGATGCAGCAGGTAGCGGATGTAGATGAGCAACGCTCCGACCACAACTGCCTGCCAGATCAGGATTGCCAGAGGGTTGACCGCGGAGTCTTTGAGCAACAGCGTGCCCGCAGAGAAGGCGACGTGCGCGATCACCGCCATGGCCACTGCGCCGATCTCCCGACCGCCAAGCTTGCCGCGGCGGTAGCGCCAGATAGTCGCCACGACCATCCCTGTCGCGCTGCCCTGCATTAGCGGCTGGAAGACGGCGAGCGTGGTCAGGTCGTAGATCCAGTTGCCGGGGGCAACGTGAGCCAGGCTGGTCAATGCGCTCGAGAACCCGATGAGGCTCTCGGCGAGGCTGAATCCGAGGCCTGCGGCGACGCCGAACACAAGGCCGTCGACGGTCTCGGGAAATTCGGCGTGGTTGGGCAGGAAGTAGGCAGGCACCGCCTTCAGGGCCTCTTGCACCACGGGCATGAGCAAACCGACGATCAGAAGAGCGCCGATGCTGATGCTCGTGCTGCCCAGCGGATTCTGGTTGTAGTCGAATGGGTTGTAGATCGCCCGACCCAGGATCGTGACGACGATCCCGACGACGATTCCACCTCCCAGGGTGAAGCCAAGGACCGTGGCCGGCTCGTCCCGATAGACCTGCGCCTCGTAGAGGTAGATGAGGTACAGGACGGGCACCAGGAACGCGGCGACCAGGATGGCCGCGGTGATCAGGCCGGCGAGGTAGAGGACCAGGACACCGGCCAGGCCGGCGATGAAAGCCCAGCGAAACTCATGGACCTTGTGGTGTCCAAGGTGCGGGAACAGGGTAGAGATGACGGAGGGTTGCGCAACGTGCTCGCCCGGGTGAGCCGCGTAGCGGTGCTCGCGCGTCTTGGCGTTGCCCGATTCCTCGGTGGTGCCCTGGTGAGCGCCACAGCGCGTGCAGAAAACGCCGTCCGGGACGTCGTGCGCGCAATGGTCACACTGCACCGGCCACCTCCTAACTCGGCGCTCTGCAGGGGGCCAAACGGCCCTCGATGCAGGCGAGCGGCCTACAGGATAAACGGATGAGAGGGGACCCGGATGGTCCCCCCTCATCGGCGGGCGCTACGCGCGCGCCTGCTCCTCCTCCGGAATATCGATTGGATTAATTAAGAAGCGCTCCAGGCGACGCTTGCCGACAAGGAGGACAAAGTTATGGCCGGGGGACCCCGGCCAACCATGCCACGCTAGAGATCGAGTCTCAGATCAGGCGTTGCTCGCTGCTTCTGCTGCCGGGACCCAGCCTCGGATCCAGTGGCACGAGCCATGCCCGGGGTGCTTGGCGAAGTACCGCTGGTGGTAGTCCTCGGCCGGCCAGAAGCGCGGAGCCTCAACGATCTCCGTGACTATCGGCTTGTCGAAGTACCGCTGTGCCTGCTCTGCAGACTTGCGCGCGGCGGCCTCCTGCTCGGGGCTGTGAAAGTAGATCGCGGAACGGTACTGATGCCCGTGATCCGGGCCCTGACGATTCAGGGTCGTCGGGTCGTGCATGTTCCAAAAGGCGTTCACCAGCTCGTCGTACGTGACCTTGGCAGGGTCGAAGGTGACCTCAACCGCCTCGGAATGGCCGGTCCGGCCGCTGCAAACCTGCTCGTACGTCGGGTTGTCGCGGTTGCCGCCCGTGTAGCCGGAAACCGCATCGATGACGCCGGGAATCTCATTGAAGAGGTGCTCGACGCCCCAGAAGCATCCGCCTGCGAAAGTGGCTCTTTCCATCTCATTCCCAGCATACGCCGCACCTATGATGCCCCTCGCCATGTCGCATCTTCCCGGAGGCGAGCCGCCGGCCATCCCGCCTAAACGCGGCTGGCTTCAGCTGGCCACCATCGACATCACGCCGCTGCGCCGCCATCGAGACTTCCGCCTGCTGTTCATCGGGCGGCTCGTGTCGTTCTTCGGCACCATGATCACCGTCGTCGGCGTTCCCTACCAGGTCTATCAGCTGTCGCACAGCGTGCTGCTTGTCGGCTTCCTCGGGTTGGCCGAGCTGGCCGCCCTCGTCGGGTTCGCGATGCTGGGCGGAGCGCTCGCCGACGCCGCCGACCGGCGGACCATGGTGCTGCTCAGCGAGGCGGGCCTGATGGTCGGCAGCCTGCTCCTGGCCGGAAACTCATTACTGCCACATCCGTTGATGTGGCTGATCTTTGCTCTGGCCGCGCTCCAGGGCGCGTTCGACGCGCTTCAGCGGCCTTCGCTCGACGCCCTTCTCCCCCGTCTCGTCGATCGCGATGAGCTGAAGGCTGCCGCCGCGCTTGGAAGCCTGCGGGGCACTGTCGGCATGATTGCCGGCCCGGCCATTGCAGGCGTGCTCATCGCGGTCGCCGGCCTCCCGGTGACCTATCTGGTGGACGTGGCGACCTTCGTGGTGGGCCTGGCCTGCCTGCTGCTGATGCGCGCGGTGCCGCCGCCGGTGGATGCGGCGCGACCCAGCATCGCGCGAGTGCTCGAGGGGATCCGGTACGCAAGGAGCCGCCCCGAGCTGATCGGTACCTACGTGGTGGACATCGTCGCGATGCTGTTCGGCATGCCGATGGCGCTGTTTCCGGCCATCGCGCAGAACCTTGGAGGCCCGAGCGTCCTCGGCCTGTTGTATGCGGCGCCTGCGGTGGGTGCATTGTGTTTTGCCGCCACCAGCGGGTGGACGCGCCGCGTTCACCGCCACGGGATGGGCGTGATAGTGGCTGCCACCGTATGGGGCGTCGCGATCATCGGTTTTGGTGTCATTTCCGGGCTGACCGCGGCTCTCTTTTTTCTGGCGCTGGCGGGAGCCGCCGACATGGCGAGCGGGGTATTCCGGCAGGTGATCTGGAACCAGACAATCCCTGACTCGCTCCGCGGCCGGCTGGCCTCGATCGAGCTTCTGAGCTACTCGGTCGGCCCTATGCTCGGCAACTTCGAGGCGGGTGTCGTCGCGTCCCTTTTCAGCGTGCGGACGTCGATCCTCTCGGGTGGCGTCCTTTGCGTGGTCGGCTGCGTCCTTTGTGCAATCGCCCTGCCCGCATTTCGCAAGTACGACGAGCGGCACCCAACAAGCTCGGTCGGGCGACCGCCTGGTGTTCCGGAGAAATAGGTTCGATGCACGGCGCGGCCGAGTACGATCTGCGATCACCGGCGTTCGCCGGATTGCAGCCGTAATGCCGTTCAGAAGGAAGGGGTAGCGAAACTGGATAACCTGCTCGTGGGGCTGGGCGTCGCGACGGCTTTGCTGGCGCTCTGGGCTGCCGTATTCGCTACGAGGGCAGACCTTGCGACCAGGCGTGCGACAGCGCTCGCGACCAAGCGGTGGGAGGACAGCGTCCGCCCCGCGCCACGTCTCAGCTTCACCAGCCCGCCGGCGCCAGGCCAGCCGATCGAGCTCGAGGTGGAGAATCTGGGCGGCACGCTCGCGGCCGGGGCTGTGATCGTGCAGGCGGGCGACGACCTCTATGCCGGCGAGCTGACCATGCCGGAGCACGCGCCGCCGCGCCGGATCTACCTGAACCCCGTTTTGAAGGCGTGGCAGCGAAAAAACCATCCCGCGTGCCTGCTCCTGGTGGGGCGCGACCTCAGCGGAAAGTGCTGGGACTACCTCGATGGCAACAAGGGAATCGATGAGCCCCACAAATGGCTGACCTCGCAGCTGCGCGAGCTACGCCTTCAAGGCATCGTCGATTTTCCGGCCGTGACAGGTCCCGCCAAGCAGTAGCGGGCTTTACTGCTCCAGGCGCGCTTCCAGGTTCAGCTTGACGTTGCCGTGCAAAGCCTTGGAGACGGGACAGCCTTCCTTGGCTTCTTCTGCCAGCCGCTGAAACTCCGCATCGTCGATCCCTGCGACTCGTCCGCGCACCGTGAGCGTGGAGCTGGTGATCCCGGTGCCGGGCACGAACTCCACCTCGGCGGTGGTGTTCAGCTCTTCGACCTTGTGGCCGGCTTTGGACAGGCCATTTGAAAAAGCCATGCAGTAACAGGCTGCATGAGCCGCTGCGATCAGCTCGTCGGGGCTGGTCTTGCCATGCTGGCTTGCCGCCCGGCTCGCCCACGAGACTGGGAGCTCAGGAAATGCCTCGCTGCCAGGCTTGACCCGGCCGCTTCCGGTTGTGAGGTCCCCGTTCCAGACTGCGTCCGCCCGACTGATTGCCGCCATTCCTTATCTCCTTTCTATTTACGTCTGCTACCGCTCAGCCGCCAAGAGCACTAGTCGATGGCCACGTCGCCCACACCTGGTCGAGACTGGACTGAGTCTCCGTTTGATCGCGCAGGTCATATACGAACGTAGAACGGTTGCCCGCCGCGCATCCTATCTGGTCACCCTTCAGCCAGATCAGGTCGTCGGTCAGAAAGAACGGGTGGCTGCGGCCGTCTGCGCTGACAGTACCCTGGTCTGCACCGCTGGTCGCGTCGATGATGTGGACGATTGAGACTCCGTTCGACCCGCGCACCGCGTAGGCGATCCGCTTGCCATCGGGGGATATTGCAGGGTCGATCCAGCTCACGCCGGCCTTCAGCTGAGAGGCGCCGGCGGCTGGATTCCAGCGCCAGACGCTGCCTTGCTCCTCGTAGTACAGCTGATCCGAAACCGGCGACCACACGGCCATGCGCGGACCGCCCTGCCGGCCCCAGCCGCCCGCCGGCGGAACCAGAGCGAACACGGATGCCCGATTGCTGACGACGTTGAGATAGGTGGCTGTTTTCGGGCCTTGGGCCCACAACGCGTAGCCGTTGTGGCCGTCACGGGAGAAGGCCCCGGCGCGCGACACGGTGTCCGTATCCGCGCACGTTGGCCGGGCCAGAGGGTAGACCTGGATCTGCACGTTCCCCGCATCCCATGAGTCGTGCAGGGTCGGCGGACTTGACCGAGAAACCCAAAGGACCTGCGACAGGTCCGGCGCGACGGCGACGAGCGTGCCTCCGATGCCCAGCTCGAACACCTTGGCCGACGGAAGCTCGACCACCGCGGCCACGGGGCTCGTGATGACGACATGGTGCGGGTCGAGGATCTCGCTAACCGCGATCCCCTGCCCGAATGAGCAGAAGTTTTGGGGGCTGGCCTCGTCTGCGTAGTCGCGTAGGAACTCTCCCTCCCTGCCGCTGATGGTCACGATGGCAACCGGATCCGTGTTGCCGACGTCACCGGTGCAGCTGATGGGCAGCGTTGACTTGAGGGTCGCAGGGCTGGCAGACGGCAGGTGACCGAACTGGGTTGGATTCAGCGAGAACAGGGGACTCGACGAGGGTGTTGCGAACGGCGGAGAGCCGGCCGTATGCGAGGTCACCGTGGGCGGCGAGTTGCCGCACGCCGTGAGCAGCAACGCAACGACAATTGCGCAGACGATGCGGACTGGTCGAAAATGCTTCATAGATGCCCACCGACCCCAGGAAGAAGCCAGCTGGAAACCAGACGATAGACCAT
>DATCPW010000272.1:0-14045 GCA_036569865.1 Candidatus Dormiibacterota bacterium | reverse complement strand
TAGAACTCGAGCATCCGGCTGCCGGGGAGATTCGCCGGATAGAAAACACCTTTCCAGCTCGCGTAGCTGAAACCGGATGTGCCGGCGTAGAGGGTGCCGCCTATGACCCGACCACCGTGGGTT
Organism: Candidatus Dormiibacterota bacterium; assembly: GCA_036569865.1. Taxonomy (GTDB): domain Bacteria; phylum Chloroflexota; class Dormibacteria; order Dormibacterales; family Dormibacteraceae; genus Palsa-872. The sequence continues at coordinate 13,922 of DATCPW010000272.1, read as the reverse complement.
CCAGGCGTGGCCGCGCGGCCGGCCCTGACGATCGCTCGCGCATGACACGCTCGTGCAGCTGGCCGCATGCCGCGTCCGCCTCGCGTCCGCGGGTGTCGCGCACGGTCACGTTCAGGCCCTGGCCTTCCACCCACTCTTTGAAGCGTCGTATCGCGGCGCGGTCAGGAGCTTTGTACGGCGTGTCCTCGACCGGGTTGAACGGGATCAGGTTCACGTGCGCGAGCCTGCGCCGCAACAGCCGGCCCAGCTCTTTGGCATCGCGCTCCGTGTCGTTGACACCCGCAAGCAGCACCCATTCGTAGCTGACGCGCCGGCCTGTGGTGTCTGCGTAACCCTGGGCGGCCTTGACCAGAAGGTCCAGCGGATATTTGCGGTTGATGGGCACGAGCACGTCGCGGAGCTCGTTGCGCGCAGCGTGCAACGAGATCGCAAGCGTGACCGGCAACTTCTCAGCGCCCAGCTGCTCGATGCGGGGAATCAGGCCGCTCGTGGAGACGACGATGCGCCGCGGGCTGATGGCGAGCAGCTCTGGGTCTGCGATCCGCCGCACCGACTCGACGACCGCTTGATAGTTCGCCATCGGCTCACCCATGCCCATGAAGACCACATGCGATAGGCGCCTGCCCTCGGAGACGAGGAGCCTCACCGCATCGGTCGCCTGTTCGACGATCTCGTATGCCTTCAGGTTTCGGCCAAAGGGAAACTTGCCGGTCGCGCAGAAGGGACAGCCGATGGGACAACCCGCCTGCGACGAGATGCACAACGTCGATCGGTCCGTGTAACGCATGACGACTGCCTCGACCGAGTGGCCGCCATCCAGCTCGTAGAGCGTTTTCGATGTCAGCGCGCCATCGGCCTTGGTGCTGGTGACAGTCCGCAATGAGGTGCTGCGAAAATCGCGCTCCAGGTCGGAACGCAATTTCTTCGGGATGTCGTTCATCTCCTCGAACGATGCGGCACCGCGAGCGAGCCATCCCCAGATCTGGCGCCGGCGATAAGCGGGGGCGTTGTTCGCCACCAGCCATGCCTCGAGGTCAGGGGCGGACAGCGAAAGAATCGCCGGTCGGAGGTCAGTCACATGAGGAGGCTACGAGAGTTGGCGGGTAACCGGCTCAAAAGTCTCGCGCTGAGGGCCGGCCTTACGCACCTGGCCGTCGTCAACCAGCTTCTCAAGATGCGCGCGCATCGTCATCTCCGCGGCCACCAACAGCTCCTCTCCAACCTCCGGTCCATAGACGCGCCGGGTGAGCTCGCGTGCGGTGCCCGGGCTCCGGCGGACCTCGGCCAGCACCTGCGCCTCACGCTCCAGCCGGTGCGTCCGGTACTCCTCGAGCTTCGCCATCGCATCCTTCACCGGGTCCCAATGACCAGGGAAGAGCAGCCTAGGCTCGAGCGCGATGAGCCGGTCGAGCGAGCGCAGGTAGGCAGCAACATTGCCCTCGGGGTGGGTGACCATCGAGCTCCCTTTTCCCAGCACCAGGTCGCCCGTGAACACGACGCGGTCCTCGGCCAACCAGAAGGACAGGTGGTCGGCCGTGTGACCCGGCGTATAGAGGGCAGTGATGTTGAGCGTGCCCGCCCTGACGACATCGCCATCCCCCAGCTCGGGATACCGGCGAACGGAAGCGCCATGAGCATCGGCCAATCTCTCGGCCAGCGGCAGGTGGTCGGAGTGGGAGTGGGTCACCAGGACCACGCCGACCGTTGCGCCGGCCAGTTTTCTGTCAATCGCCGCCAGGTGCCGGTCATCGTCGGGTCCCGGGTCGATGACGACGACTACGGGGCCCGCACCGAGGATCCAGGTGTTGGTGCCCGGGCCGGTGTAAGGACCGGGGTTGGGCGCCACGACCCGTGTGACCTCAGCCACTAGCGCGATTGGTGGGCAGGTAGATAGATCTCGGCGCGATCCGGCTGGCTGGCGTCGAACCAGCCGTCGAGGTACGACTCGACGATCAGCCGAATTAGCGGCTCCCCCATTTCGGGCACGGCCAGCGCTTGCCTGGGGCCGGTGGCGATCACGCTGACCTTCCACCATGAGCCCATCAGCTCCGCCTCGACTGTCAGGCTCTGCCCGCCCATCCAATCCTGGGCTCGCGTAAACGCTTCGACCAGCGCGGGCTCCGAGCCGAGGACCGACGCCTCAGACGGCAGCCGGCGGTCGGCTCCTGGCATGGCGAGGTTCAGCACTGCACCGAGCACGACTCCTCGCGCCCCTTCCTTGGGCTGAACCGCCGCGGCTTCCACGGCTGCGGCGCGCCGGGCGACCTCCTGAGCTTGCTCGAAGACCGTCTCCATCAGCTCCGGGCGCCCAAATGCGGCTTGGCGCGCCGACTCCTGGAGCGCAAGTGACGCCGAACGCAGCTTGTGACCGAGGCGGGCCAGCAGATGAGCGCGATGCTCGTCAGCAAGTTGCGCACCGAGCTCCGCGCTCCGCCTCGCCAGGGCCAAGCCGGAATCTTCGGCCCAGCCGACCAGCCGGCCGTTCAATGCGAGCGGTTTCCACGGACCGCCAGGAGGTGGAAAGTCAGCGTCGGCAGGCCCGTGGCGCTGGTGATCCGGGATCGACTCCATCCCGCCCCCCACCCTGACCCACGCCGGGCCGGCTGAAGAAGGACGCCGGCCCGCGGGGGCTACTGCCACAGCCGCAGATCGGTATTCCAGCTAGAGCTGATCACGTGAGCTGTCTAACGGCTGGTACCTGCGGATTCTCGCGTTCGGGGCTTGGCAGTGCCGTCGATGGCGGGGACTATGAACTTGAACGTCGTTCCGCTCCTGTCGCTCGAGGCGACCCAGATCCTGCCGCCAAACGATCGCTCGACGACCAGCCGGCACAGGTAGAGCCCGAGCCCGAGCCCACCCTGCGATCGGTTGCGTCCGGCGGGTCCGGTCTTTTCAAAGAGCCTGTCGAGGCTCATGGTCGGGAGGCCCGAGCCGTGGTCCGCGACCGTGATCTCCAGCCAGCCACGTGGCGCGTTACGGGCCTGAACCAGCACCGACCTGTCGGTGTACTCGAGTGCGTTCCCGATCAGGTTGGTGAGCACCTGCGCCAGGTGAGTCGGTTCGCAGTCAGCCGGAGGCAGGCCGTCGGGCAAGCTCACCTCGACCGCCGAAGCACGATCGGCATAGCGGTGATGCAGCACTGCCATCACGCCTTCGAGCGCCGGGCCAAGGTCTACGCGCTCGGGATTGGGCTCGAAGTGCTTAGTCTCCAGCTTCGCGATGATCAGCTGGCTCTCGACGAGGCTGAGCAATCGATCCGACGATTCGTACGCCTCCTGCAGCAGCTCGCGGCGCCCACCCGCGTCGATGGTCGCGTCCCACTGAATGATTCCCGCGAGCGTGTTCTTCATCGCTGCGGCCGGGCTACGCACCTCGTGGCCGATGGCGCGCAGCATCAGGTCTTTGGCCTCGAGCGCGAGCCGCTGGGCGGTCACGTCCTCATGCAACGTCAGGATGCCGGCAGGTTCGCCTTCGAGGCCGGGGATGACGACGCGGCGCACGTGAACGATGCGATCGGGGTCGCGCAGGTGGAGCTCGAGCGTGCCATCGGATTCGGAATCCTCCCTCGGCACGGCGCCGGCGGCGGCGTAAATCTCCTCGGGCTTTCGACCCGGCATTTCGATTGCCTGGAGGTTGTAGATCGACTCGACCTCCGGGTTCGCGTACACGATGCGTCCCGCCGCATCCTCCAGCATCACCCCGACCGGCGAGTGGCGAAGGATCGCGTTCATCATCCGCCGTTCGCGGTCGAGGGCGTCCACCAGCTCCAGCTGTCCGATCAGGACGGATGCCTGGCCGGCAAGAACGGCGGCGAGCCGCCGCGTCTCAGAAGCCCCACCGGTCATCCTTGCCACGAGCAAACCGGCCAGCCGGCCCTCCACCTGGATCGGAATCGCGAACGCGTCGGGAGAGGCTCCGAGCAGGTCAAGCAGCGCCCGCAGCCGCCTGCCGCCGGTTGGTGAGAGGAGTGCCTTGAGCAGGCCGACGCTATCGGCGATCGGCACTCGCGGCTCCGATTCTGATTCCAGCGCCCGGCGCACAAGGTGGCCGTCCTCTAGCAACCAGAGCTCGCCCTGCGAGCTCGCCAGGGCGCGTCCGACGAGGCGCGCCATCTCGGCCCGCGCCCGCGCCGGCTCGGTTGGCGTCAGATCGGTAAACGCCGCGACGGCCTCCAAAGTCCGAATCCGTCCTCTCGTCTCGGCAACCAGCCGTGAGTTCTCAATGGCGACTGCGGCGTGGCGCGCGAAGTCAAGCGCCGCCGAGCCCGGCTCAGCAAGGTGGGCTGAGGCATGAACGGACCCGATCACGCCGACGAGGCGGTCGCCATACCAGAGCGGGATCAAGCTCCAGGCCTGCTCCCGCGCGACCCCTGTCAACATTCCGGCGGGGGCCTCACGCCAGCTGTCCTCGGAGGTCAACCCGGCCCACGCAAGCACTCCTTCGGCGGCCGGGTCGCCGCTTCCTCGAGTCGCGCTGATCCGACCTTCGGTGTCGAAAGCCCAGCAGACGACCCCGGCGCACTCCAGCATGGTGAGTGCCTGGTCCGCGATGTTCGCGACGACGCTCATCAGCTCGTGGCCGGCCAGCGCAGCGAGCTCCTGGATGCGCACCGATTGCGCGAGCGCGAGCTCGTTTGCATGGTGCAAGCGCATCGTTCGAAGTGCGATTCCGACCACCGGTGCCGCCGCCTCCAGGAGCTTCAGGTGCGCGGCCGGAAATCGACCGCCATCGTCGCGCTGGGCCGAGATCGCAGCGACAACTCGGTCACCCTGGGTCACCGGCACCCACACGACATGGCCGCCGGCGACGGCGCCAGACCCATTGAGTGGGACCACCTCCTCGACATCTCCGGCGAGCACCGATTCGATGGCAGGTCCGCCTTCCTCGATCAGGTGGCGGAACGCCGGCGCATCCTCGAGCGGGGTCGGTCCGAACGGAACGGCAGGCAGGCCGCGGTCCCCCGTGAAGCCGACAACATTGCCCGCAGCATCCAGATACGCGAGGACCATATGAGAGGCATCGGTGTAGTCGCTGACCGCGGTAAACACGGCATCCGCGATCTGGCTTTCGTCGGAAGCGCCGGCAACGCCCATCTCGAGAAGATGCAACGCCTCGAGGCGTGCGCGCTCCGACTGGGCTTGAGCAAAATGGTCGGCGTTGGCGAGTGCCAGGCTGACGTGCGCGGCGACATCCTGAAGAAGCCGCACGTGCCACTCGTCAAACGCGCCGTCGTGGTACGACTGCAATGAGAGCATCGCAGTGATGGTGTCGCCGCTCAAGACTGGCACCCACACGAACGAGCGGGACACATCGCGATGCTTGCCCGGAGCCCCGGAAACGAACACCGCGGCGCCCTGGCCGACGTTCCAGCGTTCGCGCTCGAGCCCTTTGCGCTCAAAGCTTCGCGCCCAGGGCGAATGGCGAACGAGGACCGGCTTGCCCGTCTCGTATGCCTCTCGAGAAGGCCCAGTGACGGCAAGGGCGACGGGAGGCACCACCTCTTCGACTCCGGCCACGTACTGGTAGGCGTCGGCGATCGGGCCCTCGGGCGACTGGGTGATGGTCGCCAGGATGAAGCCGTCGAAATCGAGGAACGCGTTGAGCTCCTCGCGCAGAGTTCTCATGATCGACCAGCGGTCGAGGCTCGAGGCCATTCGTCTTCCAATTGAGTTGACGACCTCGAGCTGGCGTCTCTGGTCTTCGATCGCTTCATAGCTGCGTGCGTTTCGCAGCGCGAGGGTCACCTCGTCGGACACAAGCTCCAGGAATGCGGCAGTGGAAGCTTCGTACGCGTATGGGCGCGAACACTTGATGGCAAAGGCACCGCGCGCGGTGCCGCCCTCCTTGATCGGCACCCACAAGGACGAGGTCGGCTCGTCTATCAATATCGTCTGGGGGTCGCGCAACACGGCGCGGGCGGGCGCGAATTCGGCGCTCCGAAGCGAAATCTCCCGCGACGTTGGGGCTGAATCTGCCTCGAGGTGCAGCAGCCGGGCCTTGTCCGAGCGATCGTGCGCGAGGGAGACCATGTCCAGCGAGTCCACAGGCAGCAGCTCGCTAAGGGTGGCGCGCAGCGCGGTGAGCACGCTCGCCTCGTCAAGGGTCGACGCCATCGCCCTGGCGATGTTGTTCAGCGCTGCCAGCCGGGATGCCTGGTTGCGGGTCAGCTCGTTCAACGAGGCGTTGGCGATCAGGACGCCCAGCCGACGATGGACCTCTTCAAGGTATGCGATCTCGGTCGCCGGCACGCGCCGTCGTCTGTAGGACTGGTAGATGACGGCGCCGATCACGTTGCCCTGGTGCATGACCGGCACCCAGATCACCAGCCTCGGCGTCATTCCCGCCCCCGGTCCTTTGGCCCTCTCCTCCAGGCTGGGGTCCTTGATCGGCACCAGGGTTATCTGAGGCCGCGCATACATCTGGGCGAACATCGAAGTCTTGAGAGGGCGGCGGCGGACGTCCTGGAGCACGCCACTGTCGATCGCGAGCGAGTGGTACCAACCCTCGCGCTCGAGCGTGTGGAGGACGACGACGTCGTAGCCGAACAGCGGCTCGAGCCCGCGATAAAGGACCTGGACGAGGTCGGCCTCGGTGATGCAGCTTCCCAGCTCGTGCACGAGCGCGGCCGGCGTTGACGGCGGAGATGCCTTCTGGGGCCGCCGGTTTGCCTCCGGTTTCTGGGGACGTGGACGGCTCTGGCTCGTTGCCCGCCTGGGTGGCGCAGGGCGCCTCAACCGCTTACGAGCTGGAGTGGCCATTTGCACCGATATACTGCGCCACGAGACCCTTGCCGTTCACTCCACCTAAACCTATTGCTCCGACACCGGAGGATCTCCGCGGCTCGACGATCCTCGTGGTGGACGACGAGCGCGCCTGGCGGGTCATCTTGGAAACTGATCTGCGGATGCTCGGCTACAAGGTTTCCATGGCCGAGGACGCAGACCAGGCGCTCGAGAAAGCGAAGTCGGACAGTCCCGAGGTGGCGATCATCGACCTCATGCTGCCCGAGCCGATGGACGGATGGGGATTATTGAACGAGCTGCGAGCGCGAGGGCAGAAAGTGCCCGTGATCTTTTACACGGCGTATCCGGTGTTCCCGTCAGGCACTGACGATCCGGACGTGGTCGGCTACATGAGCAAAGCCGTCGACCGGGCGGATCTGTACGCGCTGCTCCCGCCCGCTATCCGGCGCTCGCGCGAGCGCCGGGCAGAGAGCTAGCTGACGACTACCAGAAGTAGTCCCAGCTGATGTCGAACCAGTTTGCGCCTGAGGCCATGGCCAACGCAGCCACGACAAGCAGGGCAAAGGCAACCCTCTGCGCCTTGAACTTCCACGTCATCCCAATGTCTCCCCTTGGTTTTCCCAACTAACGCCAGGCTCGTGAGCGAGTATGCACTTGCTGGCGCAAGAGTGTATGTTCAGGAAGCGTCAATTATTATGAAGAATCATAAATGCCTAAACCTTGGAAAATCCGAGGAGTAAAGGCATGAGAGATGGAAATTCGCGAAGCCGGGAGCTCAGACTGCCGCCGCTGCCGCCCGGGCTGGAGGTGTATCGGCCTGCCGAAGTGCTCGGCTCGGCCGTGCTCGTGGTCGAGGACGAGCCTGCGATGCGGCAGCAGCTGCGGATCGACCTGCACGACCTCGGCTACCGGCCGGCGGTGGCCGCTTCTGCGCCGGAGGCGATGGAGCTGCTCGCGCGGGAGCGCGTGGCCGCCGTGCTGCTCGACCTGGTTCTCGACGAAGGCGAGGATGCAGGCTTCGACCTGCTCACATGGATCCGCAACCATCACCCCGGCCTGCCGGTGATCGTGCTGTCGGCAGCGCAGGTCAACTCCGCGGCGATTCGCAAGGCCTATGAGCTGGGCGCCAGCTCATATTTCGTGAAGGGCAACGTTCCCATGGCTCACATCTATTCGGACCTCGCGGCGCGGCTCGTCGAGCGGGGCACGGGCCGGCCCGGCTCCTACCGTTTTGGGCGCCTCGAGTTCGACCCGACGCGCCGCATGGTCAAGCTCGGCGAGGCTCAGGTGCGCTTGACTCCGCAGCAGACTGCACTCGTGCTCTATCTGGCCCAGGGCTCCAAGCCCGCGACCGCGCGCGACCTCATCGAGGCCGGCCTCTTCAGGAGCGACGCAGCGCACTCCACGGTCCACTCCGCGCTGCTGACGCTGCGGCGGCGTCTCGACGAGGTCGAGCGCGGCCTGGGGCCCACATTCGTGCGCGCCTCGGCGCGCGGATACAACCTGGTGGCGGTGCCATGACCGGCGATCCCCCGACCTCACCCATCCCCTCGGAATCCGTCATCGAGGAAGTGATCGAGCTTCGCCGTCACTTCCACCGCCACCCCGAGGTGAGCTTCAGCGAGCACGACACCAGCACGAAGATCGGCGAGCGACTACGCGAGCTGGGCCTGGAGCTGAAGCCATGTCCGACAGAGACCGGCGTGGTAGCAGTGCTCGATACCGGCCGGCCGGGTAAGACGGTCATGCTGCGCGCGGACATCGACGCGCTGCCGATTCATGAAGAGTCGGGCGTCAATTTCGAATCGACGGTGGAGGGCCGCATGCACGCGTGCGGGCACGACGCGCACATGGGCATCATGGTCGGAGTCGCGCGAACGCTAGTCGACCGAATCTGGGACGTGAGCGGCCGCTACCTGTTCGTGTTTCAGCCGGCCGAAGAGATAGTGAGCGGCGCGAAAGCGATGATCGCGCGCGGCCTGCTCGACGATCATCACCCCGACTCGGTCATCGGCCTCCACGTCACGAGCTTCACCGAGTCGGGAACGGTGATCACGCGGCCGGGCCTCATGTGGGCGGGTTCGGACGCTTACGAGGTCAAGTTCTCCGGGCCGGGTGGCCACGGCGGAATGATGGGCCGCCGCGGCAACGTGCTTTCGGCGCAGGCATTTCTGCTCGAGCGGTTGCACACGATAGTGGAAGGGCTCGAGCAGGACGGGGTGCAGTGCCACACGACGGTCGGAAACATCATCAGTGACGGAGCCTGGAACATCGTGCCCAGGGGCGTGGCGATCAAAGGCAGTCTGCGAACTTTCAATCCCACTTTGCGCGAGCAGGCGCTGGGACGCATGAACGACCTTCTTCAGGAGATTGACACCGAGTTCGAGGTCAAGTCGTCGCTCGAGCTCGTGCACGGAACGGTGCCGCTGATGAACGATCCGAACGTGACGCGCAAGGTGCTCGACGTGGCGCGGTCGATGATCGGTGACAAGGCCAGCATCCTCGGACGGCCGCTCACGGTGAGCGACGATTTCGCAGAGTTCCTGACAAGAATCCCTGGGTGCTACTTCATGCTCGGTGTGATGCCCGAGGGTTCGCCGCCGCCGGCGCACCACTCTCCAGGATTCAAGATCGACGAATCCGCGCTGGAGATCGGAGTCAAGGTACTGGCCGGCGTCGCCGCGCGACTCGCTGCCGATTAGTTAGACCAACCTGAATGCTGCTGCTCGTCGCCCTCGTGATCGGGCTGCTTGCCGGCATCGCGACGGGTGGAAAGCTCGGCAATGTGGCCAACCTGAGCATTCGCTGGCCGTGGCTGGTCGTAGCTGCGCTCGTCGTCCGCGAGGCCGCGGTTTTGAGCCCGCTCAGCGGGGTCGATGGCGTGCAGTACGTCTACGTGGTGGCGCTGGCTGGACTCGTCGCGTGGACGGCATGGCACGCCTCGCGATTGCGCGGCGCGTGGATCGTCGCATTCGGAGCAGCCATGAACCTCGTGGTCGTCATCGCCAACGGCGCCCGCATGCCGGTGGCACCGGAGCTGGCAGGCCTACTGATCGCGCGGGGGCACATCGGCCAGTACGTGGTCATGGGTTCGGGCACGAACCTGGGCTGGCTTGGTGACTGGATCGGCGTGCCGGGCGCGCTTGGCGGCGCTTACAGCCCTGACGACGTGGTGATCGCGATCGGCATCGCCGCCGTCGCATTTTTCGCTACACGACAAGCGGCAGCAACTAAGCTGGGCGCCTGATCCGACTCACCGCGGCTTTGATGGTGGCGCTCTTTCTGGCGCTTCCGGCCCAATCCGTTCTTGCCCGGGATCCGGACATGCTGCCGAGCGCCCATCACGAGGCCGCCAGGATCATGAGCGCCGAGCTCGCAATGACCCAGGCGCTGACTCAGCTCAAAGCACTGACAACGGAAACACCTCCGACACCGCCCGTCGATCGCATCCGTTATGACCTCGCCGTGGCCGCCGCCGGCTACGCGTACCGCAATGCCGCGCGCGAGGAGGAGCTGAGGGTCTACGAGCTTGCGGGCTACGCCAGCGTTGAAGCGTCGGTGCTGCCGCTCCTGCCCAGATCGATGGCGAAACCGCTCAAGGCCGCCATCGCGGGCCTGCACTACCTCTACATCCTGGCCGGCATCGACCAGTACTACCTCGTCAACGTGCATTTCACGCATCCATACGCGGATGCCAAACCGGTAGAGCTGCTGCGCTCCTACTACCAGGAGGCGTACGCCCAGTTCGGCGTCGACCCGAGCATCCTCGCAGCCATCAATTTCATCGAGAGCAACTTCGGTCGCGTCAACGGCCCGTCGTCAGCGGGCGCCCAAGGACCCATGCAATTCCTGCCTGGTACGTGGGCCGCATTCGGGGACGGCGGAGACATAAACGACCCTCACGACGCGATCCTGGGCGCGGCGCGCTACCTGGTCCACAACGGTGCTCCGAAGGACATGCGCAACGCGATCTGGCACTACAACAATTCGTTCGACTACGTGAACTCGGTCCAGTCGTTCGCCAACGCCTACCGCTCCGACCCGGCGTGGCTCGACCGCATGTACTACTGGAACACCACGGGCTAATTACTTAACTAGAGCCAGGTGGAGCGGAAGGCCGGATTTACTCCGGCCGTCGCATATGCCCAATCAAAGCCCTCAAACGATGTGGGTCACCGGTGGGGGTTCCGCGGGGGAGGCCTGCTTCCCCCGCGCTTGTTTAGAGTAAGTACTCATGGAGTACCGGATCGAACAGTTGGCTCGCACCGCCGGCGTGGCCGTCGACACCATCCGCTTCTACCAGGGCAAAGGCCTCCTGGAAGCCCCGCGCCGAGACGGGCGTGTCACCTGGTACGGCGATGGGCACCTCGAGCGGCTGCGCCGCATCCGGGACCTCCAGCAGCGCGGCTTCACCCTGACCGTGATCCAGCGCTTCCTGGCCGGGGAGCTCGAACCGTCAGACGAATCGCTGGTCGCGGCGGTGACGCGGCCGACCTCGCCGCAGACCCTGACCTTGACTGAGCTGGCAGACCGCAGCGGCGTCGCCGCCCCTCTGCTGAAGAGCCTCGAGAAGGCCGGGCTCCTGGTTCCCATCGAGACCGCGGACGAGGCCCTCTATCCAGCCGAGGATCTCGAGGCGATCGCGGCCGGCATGCAGCTCATCGCCGCCGGCGTCCCGCTGACCGCGTTGATGGACCTGGCCAAGGATTACTCGGCGGCGGTGGACCGTACCGCGCGCCAGGCCGTCGAGCTGTTCGACCACCACGTGCGCGAACGAATCCAGTCGGAAGGCGGCGATCCCGACGCTGCCGAGCAAACGCTGCTCGAGCTGTTCAACCAGCTCCTGGACGCAAGTGGGACCCTCGTCCGCCACCACTTCCAGCGCACCGTCCTGCGCGCAGCGCGTGAGCACATCGAGAAAACATCGAGATGATCGCGACGACCGCGGTGCGCACGTGGGAGCTGGATCGGACACCTGACCTCGTTGATCTCGTCAGCGCTGCGCGCGATGCCGGCCACGAGGTGATGCTCATCGAGCGCCCGATGCCGGACGCGGTCAGCGTCGCGGCGCTGGGTCGCGTCTACGACATCGTGGCCGCACCCGGCGGGGTCGCGCTCGAAGCAGCGGCCGGGAACGTCGTCGACTTCGAGCCCGGCGATGATCGCCTGCAGGCCGCGGCGCGACTGTGGCGCCGTCTGCGCGAGAACATCGCGCCGGCCGGTCCGATTGGGACCGGCCCGATCGCGGTGGGCGGCTTTGCATACCGGCCGGATCGCGACCCGGCTGGGCCGTGGTCAGGCTTTCCTGCGGTGCTGCTTCGAGTGCCGGCGCTCGCAGTGGCCAGGGTGCGCGGGCGTACCTTCGCCACCGCCGCGGCCGCCGGCGCCGAAGAGCTGCTAGAGCTGGCGCCGACAGGTGTGCGGGCGCCCGCGGCACGCCGGCTGGAGGTCACATCGGTGCGCAACCCCGTCGCATGGACTGCAGCCGTGGAGTCGGCCGCGAAACGGTTGCGCAAAGGCGATGCGGACAAAGTGGTGCTGGCGCGCGAGGTGATAGCCCGTGGCGACGGAGTGGTGTCGGCGGGGATGGTCGCGCGCTCGTTGCGCGCTGCGTATCCGTCGTGCTTCACCTATCTGGTGACCGGAGCCGATGGCACGGCATTCGCCGGAGCCTCTCCAGAGCTGCTGGTCCGGCGGTCAGGTACTAGAGCCTTCTCGCAGCCGATGGCGGGTTCGGTCGGGCGGGGAGCCAATGAGGCCGACGACGATCGGCTGGCGCGCCAGCTGGTGGAGAGCGCCAAGGACAATGCCGAGCACCGCATCGCATCGCAATTCGTGGCCGAGGCGCTTCGAAAGTTCTCGCGAAACGTGGAGGCACGAGAGCCCGAGGTCGTGCGATTCACCAACATTCAGCACCTCGCCACCACCATCACGGCCGACCTCGCCGCCCCCGCAGCTGAAGCCCTTGACCTCGCGGCGACACTGCACCCCACTCCCGCCGTCGGCGGCTGGCCGCGCTCTGCAGCGGAGGCCTTGATCGACGAGCTCGAGGGCCTTGAACGTGGGTGGTATGCGGGCGCTGTCGGGTGGACCGACGGACAAGGCGATGGCGAGTTCGCAGTAGCCTTGCGTTGTGGTCTGCTCTGGGAGGACGGCGCGCGCCTCTACGCCGGAGTTGGCGTGATGCCTGATTCCGACCCCGCCCGTGAATTGGAAGAGACGGAGTTGAAGTTCAAAGCCCTATTGATGGCTCTCACCTGATGGAAGTTGAGCTCAACGGCGCTCGCATCCACTACCGGCGTTCTGGGGCCGGGTATCCGGTCGTGTTCCTCCATGCAGGCGTGGCCGACTCCCGCATGTGGGAGACACAGGCCGCTGGGCTGGGCGAGCACTTCGATGTCATAGCGCCAGATATGCGGGGTTACGGCCAATCCCAGCTGCCTGCCACATCGTGGTCGCCCATCGCTGACGTTCTGGCTCTCATGGACGCGCTGCATATAAGAGAGGCGCCTCACGTGGTCGGCTGCTCGATCGGCGGCGGGGTCGCCATCGACTTCGCCCTCCAGCATCCGGAGCGCGTATCGAAGCTGGTGCTCGTGGGAGCCGGCGTCGGGGGCCTGATGGTCGGCGACCCGGACGATCCGATCTATGCCGAAATGATCGCAGCGGATGAGGCCGAAAACCTGACGGCATTGAACGAGGCACAGATGAAGCTATGGCTCGTGGGACCCGGGCGGACAGTCAGCCATGTCGACAAGAAGCTGCGTGACCTGTTCCTCGAGATGAACGGAATCGCCCTGCGCAGCGACTTCAAGAACGCACCCAGGATTGAGCTAGATCCGCCGGCCGCAGAGCGCCTGAGTGAGATCAAGGCGCCGACGCTTGTCGTGGTTGGAGACCATGACCTGCCCGAAGTCCATCAGACTGCGGAGGTGCTGATGTCAAACATTCGCGGTGCGCGCAAGGCTGTCATTCACGACGCGGCTCACCTGCCAAACCTGGAACATCCGGAAAACTTCAACCGCTTACTACTGGATTTCCTGAACGGCTAAAACTTAACCCGCTAGTGCTGCAGGGTTGGCCGGGTCCCCCCGGCCATGACTTTGTCTTTATTACTCCGACCGTCGCGTGGAGAAACAAATTCGTAATTAGGCCAATCCCGGGAGTGAGAGCAGAGCC
>DATCPW010000271.1:0-7547 GCA_036569865.1 Candidatus Dormiibacterota bacterium | reverse complement strand
CTGCCTTCCTCGCTGTCTCTCGTTCGGTCAACTGGGTGTCCTCCCTTCATTTAGATGGAGGCCTCAGTGTCAACGAACTCCGTCAGTTTTAGAAAGCATCAGCCGGGACGCTTTTGTCGTGCTTCAGCCGAATCAGCACATTTTGGTTGGTGCCCCCGGAGGGAATCGAACCCCCGACCTTGACGTTAGGACCGTCCTGCTCTATCCCCTGAGCTACGAGGGCGTCGATCCAGAGTTTACTGTCAGGGCGATGCGCGATCAGGCCCGCCAGCGCGTTACTTCTCAGCAAATTCCCACGTTTCTCACAGCAAGCATCAAGTGCAGCGCGTCACAGTGGGGATCATGGAAAACGAGAACATGACTGACAAGCGGATCCTGGCGCGCGATGCCGCGACCAGGACGCTCAACCGCCTGACTGCCGGACTGGCTTTCGGCGCCGTCGCGGGCGTCGGCCTCCTCGGAGCTGTCAGCGCTTACACGATCCCCGGCACGGCCGCCACCTCCTCGGGGGCGACCGCGAGCACCGCGACGTCCTCCGGCACGACCTCCTCCTCCACCGGCACCAGCTCAACGGGCCTCCAGGCCTCCCCCACACCAGTGAGCTCGTCCTCGAGCTCAGGCGTCGCGGTCTCCGGCGGATCCTGATCCGCGCGCCCGATGAATGACACAGTCCTCTGGTACACCACCAGGGGCGCCGGTGCCGTCTCGCTGCTGCTCCTCAGCGCCGTCGTCGTGCTGGGCGTCCTGTCGTCGCTTCGCTTCGAGGTACCCAGCTGGCCCCGCTTCCTGACCACCGGCCTGCATCGCAACCTTGCCCTGACGGCGGTGGTCTTCCTCGCCCTTCACATCGTCACCGCCGTGGTGGACCCGTTCACCCACCTCGGCTGGGTGGCCGCGGTCGTCCCGTTCTCGTCCTCTTACCGGACGTTCTGGCTCGGCCTCGGCGTGGTTGCGTTCGAGCTGCTCGTCGCCATCACCGTCACGAGCCTCGTTCGCGGCATGATCGGCCACTCCGCGTGGCGCGCGATCCACTGGTTGTCATACGGCTCATGGCCCATCGCTGTCGTGCACGGCTTCGGCACCGGGACCGACGCCTGGTCGGCGTGGATGCTGGCCATCGATGTCGTCTGCATCGTTGCCGTGCTCGGCTCTGTCGGTGCCCGCATCATGCTGAGGTCGCCAGACCCTCTCGCAGCAGATCGCGCACGGTTCCGCGAGCGGGTATCGAGGAAAGTGGTGAAGTGACCGAGCTGAACCTTTTCGCAGGTCCACCGTCGTCTGCGGGTCCCGAGAGCTTTCGCGACTACACGAAGCGGCTGGGCCACCGCCCCCGCGGCGACCGTGCCCTGATCGACACCCTGGACCGGAGCGGGCTGGTCGGCAGAGGTGGCGCATCGTTTCCGGTCGGCGTGAAATGGAGGTCGGTCGAAAGCCGCTCGCGAGGCGCGGCCGTGGTGATCGCCAACGGTGCTGAGGGCGAACCGCTCAGCCGAAAGGACCGGACCTTGATGGCGCTCCGGCCTCACCTGGTCATCGACGGCGCGCTTCTCGCCGCGGATGCCGTGGACGCGAGCAGGACCCTCCTTTACATAGGTGAGGCGCACGGAGCGGCCGCGGCGGCCATGGCGCGGGCCCTGGCCGAAAGGCCGGCCTCCGAGCTGACCAGAATGACCCTGCTGGGCGCCCCGCCAAACTACGTCGCCGGCGAAGAAACCGCAGCTGTCAACTTCGTCAACACAGGAGTCGCAGCCCCGCTGGCGATTCCACCGCGACCCTTTGAGCGTGGAGTGGATGGCCGCCCGACTCTGGTCCAGAACGTGGAGAGCCTCGCGCATGCGGCGTTGATCGCCCGCTATGGGGATGCCTGGTTCCAATCTCTGGGCCGTCACCATGCGACCGGGACGATCCTTTTGACCGTGAGTGGCGCCGTGGCAAGGCCTGGCGTGATCGAGGTTGCCTCTGGCTGCAGCGTCGACGAGGTGCTGGCGCTTGCCGGCGGCGTTAGCGGAAAGGCCCGCGCCGTGCTCCTCGGCGGTTACTTCGGCGGCTGGATCAAGGCTGACCAGGCCGGTTCGATGGTGCTCGATCCCAAAGGGCTTCGCGCAACGGGCGGCTCGCTCGGATGCGGAGTCGTCAGCGTCCTCGATGACACGGCGGATCCTCTCGATGTTTCGGCGCGGATCATGCAGCACCTGGCCAACGAGAGCGCCGCTCAGTGCGGACCGTGCTTCTTCGGGCTGCGCAGCCTGTCCGCTGCGACCACCCGAATCGCTGCGCGGCAGGCTGACCACGGCGACCTGCCGCAATTGCACCGCTGGACCGCGATGGTGAAGGGCCGCGGCGCGTGCCGCCATCCCGATGGCGCTGTCGCATTCCTCGAGTCGGCGTTGAACGTCTTCGAGCCGGAGTTCGCGGCCGCAGCGGGCGCGCGCGGCCGGCGGGCATCCTGAGGTGGCGCAGACCGAGCTCTGGATCGACCGGACCAAGTGCGACGGCAGCCGGTTGTGCGCAGAGCTGTTTCCGGAGCGGATAACCCTTGACGATTGGGGCTACCCGATCATCGCGCCCGGCCCGATCTCCGGATCTCTCATGCCGCATGCGCAGAAGGCCGTCGACAGCTGCCCCGTCCTCGCCCTCGCCTTGAGAAGGGTGGAGCGCCGCCCTCCGCCCCCGCCGCCCGGCGCAAAAGCGAGTTGACGAAAGCCAGGACCCCGGTCGCCATCGCTGACGACCGCGCATTCGGCGGCTCGCTGCGGGTGATCGTCACTCATGAGCCTGACCTGGCTGCGGCGAAATCCGCCGTCGACGAGGTCGTGAGGGCGGTCGATCTGGCCGCCAACCGCTTTCGCGATGACAGCGAGCTCAGCCGGCTGAACGCAACTCCAGAGCGAGCTGTGGTGATCTCACCCCTCTTGACCAAGCTGATTGCCGCTGCAATTCGCGGCGCACGCCTCACCGGCGGCGCGGTCGACCCGACCGTGGGATCGGCGATCAAGCTGGCAGGCTACGACGCAGACTTCGCCGTGGTAGCGCCGGACGGCATGGCGATCGAGCTGGTGGTCAGTCGCATACCCGGCTGGCAGGCCGTCGTGCTGGATGAGGCAGCGCGAACCGTGCGCCTGCCCCGCGGAGTGGATATCGATCTCGGCGCCACCGCGAAAGCCCTCACTTCAGATCTCGCGGCGGCGGCTGCGACCTCGAGAATCGGCGGCGGCGGTGTTCTGGTCAGCCTTGGCGGCGACATCTCGGTCGCCGGCGAGCCGCCTCCCGAGGGATGGCTCATCCAGGCCAGCGAGGACAGCGGCGCGCCGATCCGGGCAGGCGAGGAGACGATCAGCATCAGGTCTGGCGGCATCGCCACCTCCAGCACCACGGTCCGCCGCTGGACCCGCGGCGGCGTGGCGCTTCACCACATCATCGACCCGGCCACCGGCCTCCCGAGCGACGGGCCGTGGAGGACAGCCACTGTGGTCGCCGGGACCTGCGTCGAGGCCAATATCGCCTCGACGGCGGCCATCGTCATGGGCCAGGCTGCAGTCCAGTGGCTCGAGGAGAGCCGCCTTCCGGCACGGCTGGTGGACCGCGCCGGATCGGTCCACCGCCTGGCGGGGTGGCCAAAACCAAGCGAGTCCACATTGGTTTCCCAGCAAACTCACAGGCAATCGAGGCAGCATTAACTCTGTGAGCAAGGACGGGGACGGGGCGCGAGTCCTCGTCGTCGACGACGAACCCAACATCACCGAGCTGGTCTCGATGGCCCTGCGGTACGAAGGGTTCAGCGTCAAGACGGCGGCAACGGGGCGCGGAGCGGTGACCGCGGTCAGCCAGTTCTCACCGGCGCTCGTGATCCTCGACGTGATGCTCCCTGATATCGACGGCCTCGAGGTCCTTCGGCGATTGAACGCCGCCGGTCACAAGGTCCCGATCATCTTTCTCACAGCCAAGGACGCCACCGACGACAAGGTCCACGGGCTGACGGTGGGCGGAGACGATTACGTGACCAAGCCGTTCAGCGTGGAAGAGCTGGTGGCGCGGGTCAGGGTGGTGCTGAGAAGGCATGGCGGCGGCAGCGAGCCTCAGGACGGAAGGCTGACGCTGGCCGACCTCGAGATGGATGACGAAGGCCACGAGGTTAGGCGCAGCGGCCAGGTCGTCGACCTGACCAACACCGAATACCGGCTGCTGCGCTACCTGCTCGTCAACGCGGGTCGCGTCCTGACTCGCAGCCAGATCCTCGACCACGTCTGGCACTACGACTTCGGCGGCGACGCCAGCGTGCTCGAGACCTACATCAGCTACCTGCGACGAAAGGTGGACCGGTTCGAGCCTCCACTTTTGCAGACGGTCCGCGGCGTCGGCTACGTCCTCCGCGCCCCGAGGCCATGAACCTGTCCCTTCGGGGGCGACTTCTCATCGGCGTCATGTCGCTCGTAGTCGTCGGGCTCTTGATCTCCAATGTCGCCACGTATCTGACTCTTCAAAACTCTCTCCTCAGCCGGGTCGATCAGCAGCTCGTCACGCGCTCCACTGTCATCACCGCAGTGAACGTTCTCAACAGTCCCGACTGTCGTTCGGGAGGCCCCGGATCGTCCACCACCTATCCGGCCAACACCGTCACAGAGCTGATAGGCCCAGACGGGACAGTTCTCGCTGTGTGTCACGTCCAGCAGTTCGGCACGACCACGTCGCCAGCAAGCCCTGTGCTCCCGAAGTCCCTGCCGAAGACCGCGACTGACACGCCAACCCAGCCCATCACAGTCGAGGGTAGAGGAGGCGTCGATCAGTACCGGATGACGCACTGGTCGGAGAACTCTTTTCCAGGTGATGTCGTCGTGTTTGCCGTGCCCCTGACAGAAACCCAGTTCACTTTGAGCCAGGTCTTGTTGCTTGAGCTTGCGATCAGCGCTGCGGTGGTTGTCGCCACCGCGATCCTTGCGTTCTTGATCATCCGCATCAGCCTTCGGCCGCTGGAAAGGATGGGAGGAGTCGCAGCGCACATCGCCGCCGGCGACCTGACCCGCCGCGTCGAGCCGGCCACGCCGCAGACCGAGATCGGGAGGCTGGGCCTCGCCCTCAACGGAATGCTCAGCCAGATCGAAGCTGCTTTCGCCGAGAGCGCTGCTTCCAACGCACGTCTGCGCCGGGTGATCGCCGACGCGTCGCACGAGCTGCGAACCCCGCTCACCTCGATCCGTGGTTACGCCGAAATGCTGCGCCGTGGTGCGGCGGAATCGCCCGCAGACTCCGAGTCGGCGCGACGGCGCATCGAGCAGGAGTCGATCCGCATGACAGGGCTCGTCGACGATCTTCTCGTCCTGGCTCGTCTCGACCAGGGCCGGCCGCTCGCCAAAGAAGAAGTCGACCTGCGCGCCATCGCCAACGACGCTGTGGCGGATGCACGAGTCGTTGCCCCGCAGCGCGATATCAGCATCAGCGCCAATGGTCCTGTGGTCGTCACGGGGGATGACACCCGCCTGCGTCAGGTGATGGGCAACCTCATGCGCAATGCCCTCGTCCATACACCACAACAGACGCCGATCGAGGTCGCGGTCGCAACGGATGGCGGCCTCGGGCGGATGTCGGTCGCGGACCACGGTCCGGGGCTGACTGAAGGCGAAGTTTCCCGCATCTTCGAACCCTTCTATCGAGCTGATCCGAGTCGCAGCCGCGACAGCGGCGGCGCAGGGCTCGGCCTGTCCATCGTCAGTGCGGTGGTCACCGCCCACGGCGGGCGGGTCAAGGTCAGGCAGACCGATGGCGGCGGCGCGACGTTCGAGGTGGAGCTGCCACTGGCCTCACAGTCGAGTGAGATTCTCTGAGGAAGTTCCAAGCCTTCTCTCAGGCGTAGTTCAGCCAGGTAAGAGATGATCGTGACGTGCCCACGGTAAGGCGGCAAAACGAGATGGCGATGGTCCGTGACACCGCGGTCCAGAAGCTGCGCGATCTGACGATCGCTGTGGCCCTCGCGGCAGCTGCTGCTGTTGCACTGATCGCCTGGGTGAGCGCCGCCACGATTCCCGGCACCGCCAACGCCGCCGGCCAGACCGGCAACGCCGCGAACGGGGCCGGCCAGCCAGTCACCGGGAGCGACGACGGGTTCAACCAGGGCCCTCCCCCCGACACCAACGGCTACGGCCCTGGAATCGCTGTCACTGGAGGATCCCACTGATGTTCTTGCCGCACCACGAGCCAAGCCAGTTCGGCTACCTGTTCGCAATCCTTGGCGGATTGTCCTGGCTGGCGATCGTCGCCGGCATCGTCCTGCTCGTCCTTTGGGCGGTACGCTCGATGCCGCGGACGACTTTGGTGGGCAGCACTCCCGCCACCGCCGAATCCCCCGAGGACATCCTCGCTCGCCGCTTTGCGATGGGTGAGATCAGCGCGGAGGAGTACGAGCGCTCGCGCGACCTGCTCCGGGGGGACACGGCAAAGTCATGAAGCAGCGAACCCTGGGCATTCTTGGAGCCGCGCTGCTGGTCGGCGGGGTCGTCCTCAGCGTTGCCAGCGGCATCGCCTCCGGCCGGCTCGCGTCAGAGCAGGGAGTCGCGACGAACCGGCCCAGCTTCGGAGCGATGCCAAGGCACAGGGGCCCGGGCCAACCTGGTCCTTTCTTTGGCGATCCGCGACAGCACCGCGGCTTCCCGGCGGGCCCGGGTCAGCAAGCGCCGATCGCCCCGCCCAGCTCGCCGGCGAATCCAACGCCGACGACCTGAACTAATTTCGACCTCTACTCCCCCCTAAATATGAGAGAGAACCAGTCGGTTCTCTCTCATCGGCGCCAGGCGCACCCGGCCCTGACTTGCTTCACAAGAACCTCAGGACCTCGGATAGGGCCGGCGCTCTCTCTCCCGGGATTGGATTTATTACGAATTGATTTCTCGACGCCGCAATTGGGAGTGAGCGAGACAAAGTCATGGCCGGGGGGACCCCGGCCAACCCTACGACGCTAGCCCCATTAGCTTCGAGTGAGTTAGACGGGTTCTGGGGCTCGACCGACTTCGCCGGCGCCGATCCGGCTGTGCAGGATTGCGAGCGGCTTTGGCGCCCACCAGTTGGCGCGGCCCAGGATCCGCATGATTGACGGGACGATCAGGATCCGGACGATCGTGGCGTCGACGGCGATCGCGATCGCCAGTCCAACGCCGATGGCTTTGATGATCACGACGTTGGCCAGAGCGAAGGCGAGGAACACCGCGACCATGATCGCGGCAGCCCCTGTGATGAGCCGCCCGCTCTTCTCGAGACCCATCGCGACCGCGGCCTGGTTGTCACCTGTGCGCCTGTACTCCTCCTGGATGCGACTGATCAACAGCACCTCATAGTCCATCGACATTCCGAAAACGATGCTGAACAGAATCACCGGGATGCTGGGATCGATCGACTGCGGGGTGAATCCGAGCAGCTGACTGAGATGACCCTGCTGAAAGATCCAGACCATGGCGCCGAACGACGCTGAGATGGAGAACAGGTTGGTCAGGACTGCCTTGAATGGCAGGATGACTGAGCCGGTGAGAAGGAACAGAACTACATAGGTGACCAGCAGCACC
>DATCPW010000270.1:0-29249 GCA_036569865.1 Candidatus Dormiibacterota bacterium | reverse complement strand
CAGGAGTCCTGGTCCTCGCGGCTGATCTCGAGCTCGCGGTTGACATCGTCCGAGCTCTCCCCCATGTGCTCCTTCAGAAAGGTCGACCAGAGGCCGTCATGGACCATCGAGTCGACCATCTCGGCGTTGCCCATGCGCGCGCCGAACCGCGCCTTCGGCACGAGGTACGGCGCCTCCGACATCGACTCCATGCCGCCGGCGACCACCACCTCCACCTCACCGGCGCGGATCAGCTGATCGGCAA
Source organism: Candidatus Dormiibacterota bacterium (assembly GCA_036569865.1). GTDB lineage: Bacteria > Chloroflexota > Dormibacteria > Dormibacterales > Dormibacteraceae > Palsa-872. The sequence continues at coordinate 29,005 of DATCPW010000270.1, read as the reverse complement.
GCGCAATGGCGTTGAGGCCGGACAGGCAGACCTTGTTGATGGTGATTGCCGGGACCTCCTGCGGGATGCCCGCCTCGATCGCGGCTTGGCGGGCGGTGATCTGGCCCGCGCCGGCCTGGAGGACATGTCCCATGATCACGTAATCGACCTGGTCGGCCGCCACGCCGCTGCGTTCGAGAGCCGCCCGGATAGCATGGCCGCCAAGGGTGACCGCCGGCACATCTTTGAAAGCTCCGCCGAATCTGCCGAAAGGCGTGCGCGCGCCCGCTACGATCACCGAAGGCATACGGCCAGTCTAGGGGGAGGGGAGTCGCCGATATGAGGAATGCCTTGTTGGTCGTGGATCTCCAGAACGACTTTGTGGAAGGGGGCGCCTTGCCCGTTCCCGGAGGGACCCAGGTCGTGGCCCACGTCGCCCGGCATGTCCGCCACTTTCGCAGTGAGTACGCGTTCGTGGTGGCGACCCGCGATCTCCACGAAGATCCGCCCGACCATTTCTCTGACCAGCCGGACTACGTCAAGACGTGGCCGCCCCACGGAATCAAAGGGACTTCGGGAGCGGTTCTCTGCACCCCGATCTCGAACCTCGTCAGGGAGAAGATCATCCAGGCCGTCGTCGACAAGGGCCGGCACGCCGCGGCGTTCTCAGCCTTCGAGGCACTGGATCCGCGTGGTCACCTGCTGGTTGACATCCTCAGGGAGCAGCGCGTCGACCACATCGACATCTGCGGCCTCATCACCGAGTACACGATCCTCGCCACCGCCCTGGACGCTCGGAAGCACGAGTTTCAGGTCCGGGTGCTGGTCAATCTTTGCGGCGCGGCCAGCCCGGAAGCCGGCCAGCGGGCATTCGAGGAGATGAAGGCCGCGGGCTGCCAACTGATGGCAGCGAGCGCCCCGTAGGTAGAGCCAACGTGGCAGGGTTGGCCGGGGTCGCCCCGGCCATGACTTTGTCTCTCCGGTCCAAGGCGTCGCGTGGAGAAACCAATTCGTAATTAATCCAATCCCGGGAAGGAGAGCAGACGCGCGCGAAGCGCCCGTCGGTGAGAGGGAACCGACTGGTTCCCTCTCACAAGGCCAGGCCGCTATTTGCGGCCGCGCGCCTTCGCTGGGGGGGCGTCGTACTTGAACGACACGTTCAGCCGGACTCGGTACTTGGTGACCTTCCCGTTTTCGATGGTGAGGTCTTGCCTGACGACCTCGGCGACCCGGAGGTCTCGCAGGGACTTGGACGCGGTCTCGACGGCGCTCTTCGCAGCCGCCTCCCATGACGTGCTGCTGGTCCCCACCAGCTCGGTCACTCGATAAACGCTGTCGGCCATGGCTACCTCCCCATCACTTCTGCAGAATCAGCCGCCATTGTCGCGCGGAACTCTTACTTGCGCACCCTTCCGACGTTGCGCAGCTCGGGCAGCGCTTCGGCCAGCTTGCCCGCCAGCATCGTCGCCTTCGCCGGGTCGAGCATGAAGATCTGCTCCGTGAAACCGAGCTCGAGGTAGCGGGCGGACTGCTCGAGCAAGCGGGAGCGGTCCTGCCCATCCCACGCGAACTGGATCGAGCGCCGGATCTCGGACGGATCGCGGCCGACAGCACCGCACGCGTCCTCCAGCCTGGTTATGACCGCGGTGCCCTTGTCGATCTCCGCCGCCCCGGTGTTCCAGACATCGGCGTATCGCGCGACCAACCGGATGGTGGTCTCCCCCGAGGCTCCAATCCAGATCGGCGGATAAGGCTTCTGGATCGGCTTGGGGTTGGCGATCGCGTCGGTCATCTTGTAGTAGCGGCCGTCGAAGTTGGTCCGCTCCTCCGTCCACAGCGATCTGATGATCCGCAGCGACTCGCTGAGCCTCCCAACCCTGTGGTCGAGACCTTCGATGCCGTACATCGAGTGCTCGATGGCCGCCCACGCGGCGCCGATACCGAACTCCAGGCGGCCGCCCGACAGGTGGTCGACGGTGACCGCAAGCTTGGCGAGGAGGGCCGGATTTCGGTATGTGTTGCCGGTGACCATGCAGCCGATCCGTACGTGTTTCGTGGCCTCGGCCATCGCGGCCTGCAAGGCCCAGCCTTCATAGATCGGCCGGTCGGGGCCGCCCGCGCCGATGGAAGCCAGGTGGTCGAAGTCCCAAACGTGGTCGAAACCGCTTTCGTCAGCCAGCCGCCAGACGGTCCGGAGCGCATCGATCGTCGTGTCCTGGCCCGACAGCTTCATGCCGAAGCGCACTGCGTGTTTCATCCGGTGCGAAGACGGGTCGGCTTGACGCGCAGGGCGACGTGGTACTGACGAGCGAACCCTTCGGGCTCCCAGTCGTAGCCCTTGATCAGTCGCGCGTACTTGCGAACGTACTTCGGCACCCTGTGTGCGAGCGGGTACCTTTTCAGACGCGTCGCGTCGCCATCGATGCGGACGACATCGTCGCCGTCAGGAGTCGTGTTGAAATGCAGCTGGACTTTCGGATTGGCCTCGATGTCATTGACCTTCTGGCCGGGCAGCGAGTAGATGAGGAACGTCTTGCCGTCCCACAAGAACCAGACGGGAACGGCGTGAGGCCGGCCGTCACGGCCGCAGGTCGCAAGCCAGATGATCAGCTCCTTCTCCAGGCGCTTCTGCACGCGCTTGCCCTCGGCGGTGGTCTTGTCGAGCAGTGGTTTCTTACGCGCCGCCATGTCTTTGCAGCGTACAGGAGGCAGCCGCCCCGCCGGCGGTTTGCCGGTGATCGGAAAGTGGCAAAGTAAAGGACGTGAAGAAGATGGAAGCCGTGAAGAAGACCGAGGCGGAGTGGAAGCGCGACCTGACCCCCACGCAGTACCACGTGCTGAGGGAGAAGGGCACCGAGCGGCCGTTCACAGGTGAGTACTGGGACACCACCACCCCTGGCGTTTACCTGTGCGCCGGCTGTGGCGCCAAGCTGTTCGAGTCGGAGACCAAGTTCGACGCCCATTGCGGCTGGCCCAGCTTCTATGCCCCCGCCGAGGACGCGCCGGTCGCTGAGCACGTCGACCGCAGCCTGTTCATGGAGCGGACCGAGGTCACCTGCGCCAACTGCGGAGGGCATCTTGGCCACGTGTTCGACGACGGGCCCGAGCCGACCGGCCTTCGCTACTGCATCAATTCGGTGTCCATCAAGCTGGAACCGAGCGACCAGTAAGAGCAAGTAACCGCCCCGCTCCCCAACCCTGCGCGCAAAGCGGCGATGAGGATGGGACTTATTGATTGCTCCCCTCAAGGGGAGAGGGTGCTAGTGCGGGCGCTCCCCAGTTTCCAGCAGCACCTTGACGATCGGGCTGGCCTCCTTCGGCTGCCACGCCCGGTAGGCGTCCCGCAGCGGGACCGGCCACTCGACGTCCACGTCGACCCTCGTGCCGGGCGCGCCCGCGCCGGCCAGGACGCGAAGCGCCAGCTCGAGGACCTTGCGCTGCATCGACTTATCGCCCGGTACGCCGAATGGATGACCGTAGGGAAACTCCACCCCGACCACGCGTGGCGCCAGCCTCTCCTCGGCCACGGCCGGCATCATCGTCACCACCACCGTGGGGATTCCGGCCCTTTCGATCCATCGTGCCAGCACGGGCACGTTTGAGCAGCAGTCGGGTCAAGCCGGAGCGAGGATGAGCCCGTCGACGCCCTGGCTCCTCAGGTGCGCGAACACCTCGTCGGCCGTCTTGTCCTTCCAGCTTTTGAGGCTTCGCTCCTGGTAACCCATCACCGAGATGTGCTCAGCCGCCGCGCTTCCGATCACACGATCGGCCGCGAGCTGTTCGAGAAGCCCGGACGGGAGCGCGATCTCGGGATCGGCGAGCACGTCCTCGTCATTGATATGCAGGTGGGCGACACCAAGGTCGGCTGCGTCCACAGCGGCCGGGATAGGACGCCAGCTGGGGTCGCCCCACTCGGGATGAGCACGCTCGCGCTCGAGGTCAAAGGAAGGTTGGGTCCTCTTCATATACAGGCCGGCGGATGTGAGCAGGGCGATGCGCGATTCCTGGAGGCGCTTCTCGAAAGGCGCCCACAGCGGTTCGTCCTCGCCCGCGAACGGCCCGCGCCCCTCATAGAAGGAGCGAAAGCTGCGTGGGAGAAACCGGTAGCTGTCGACCTTCACCGCATCCCTCCTACCAACCGCCCGCCAACTCGCCTGTAAGCGTAGGCACGACCGATCCACCAACCTGGATCGACGAAGGCAGTTCTCCGTCCCCAGGAAACTCGAGGCGGATGTGGATGAAGCTCTGGCGGCCCATCTTGGTCCCCTGCTCGCTGGTGATCGACACCGCCGGCGCGCGAGCCACCAATCCATACCTCACGGCGAAAGCGCCAAGAGGCCCGCTGCCGGATCCTGTCGCCGGATCTTCATGAATGTCGAGAACGTGCGGCGAGAACATCCGGCTGTACAGCCGATCGTGACCCACGGCCGCGAAAAGGAACACGCCCTCCTTGAACACTTTCGCGAGCTGGGCCTTCTCCGACACCGCGGAGTCGACAGCCTTCGGATCCTTTAGAGCGACATAGACAAACGGCACCCCGGTGCTCGCGACCTGGATCGGAACTTCCGGGACCAGGTCGTCCTCGGAAAGCCCGAGGGCCGCGGCCGCAGCGGCACGGTCCGAGACGATTGCGCCAAAGCTCACCTTCGGGTGGGTCATCCAGAAAACTGTGCCGCTCGGACCTTGCTCGGCCCGCACGGCCACCGGGCCGACCCCCTCCTCGAGCGTGAACTCGACCGCCCCCCCTGGGATCAGGCCCTGGGTGAAGAGAACCCACGAAGTCCCGATCGTCGGATGGCCGGCGAATGGCAGCTCCGCGCCCGGGGTGAAGATTCGGACACGTGCTGCGTTGGCAGGATCCTCGGGCTTGAGCACGAATGTCGTCTCAGAGATGTTCATCTCCTTGGCGATCCGCTGCATCACGTCACCGGGAATTCCTTCTGCGTCCAGCACGACGGCCAGCTGGTTGCCCGCCAAAGGCTTGTCCGTGAAGACGTCCACGACGTGGATCGCGTACCGCTTGTCCCCGGCGCGCTTCGCGCTCATCGCGGGATGATCATGCAGGTGCTGGAGCCATGGGCAAGGAGCTTGCCGGTCTTCTCGGCGAAGAGCTTGCCCTCGGAGGTGGCGACCCTGCCGCCTCGATAGACAACCACCGCCTCGCACCGAACCGGCCCGGTTTCGGCAGTGATCGGCCGGACGAAGTTGACCTTGGTCTCGAGGCTCGTGTACCGCTCGCCGACGGCGAGGGTCGTGTGGACCGCGCAGCCCAGGGCCGAATCGAGGATGGTCATCGCGAAACCTCCATGCACCACGCCGATCGGGTTGTACAGATACTCGCCGGCCTCGCCGCGAAAGACCGCCCTGCCTTCTTCGACCTCGGCCCCTGTGATGCCCATGGTCGCCATGATCGGAGGCGGAGGCAGCTCTCCTGACACGACCGCCTTCATGAAGTCGAGGCCCGACATGCCCGCGGCGGCAGGCAGCGCGGCGAGCGGGTCCGCCCAGGTCACCGTTCTCGTGCGCGTGTTCGAGTCGGTCACGTCATCCTTCAAAACTGCGCTCAGCCGCCAAGGCTTCCCTCCACTTCGAGGGTCGAGAGAATTGCCACCACGCCCAGGGCAGCGATGGCCACCCCGCTGAAGGCGCTGATGCCGCGCAGAACCCTCGGCGTCACACGGGCACGCAACCCCGCGCCGAGGCCGGCCACGATGCACCACCAGATCGCTGAGCCCGCGAACACACCGATGACGACCAGGGCGGGAGGCAGGTAGCCGTCGCCGATGCCGATCCCGAGTGAGGCGACGAGGGCGGCAAAAGAGATGATCGTGGCCGGGTTGGTGATGGTGAGGCCCAGCGTCGACGCATAGGCCACGGCCAGCCCCGCGCCATCGAGTGCGGCCGCCGGCTCGTCGTCCCTGGGCCGGCTCACGACTGTGCGTATGCCTAGCAAGACGAGGGCGATGCCTCCGATCAAGGTGAGCCACAACCGCTCGCCCACCAGCACAGCGGTGACGGCGCCAATTCCGAATGCGGCGAGGCCGGCGTACAGGCCGTCGGCGGTGGCAACGCCCAGTCCTGAGACGAGACCGGTCAGCCAGCCGCGAGCGAGAGTGCGCCTAAGACATAGAAAGAAGATTGGTCCAGGTGACGCCGCCACGACGAAGCCGAGGACAAAGCCCCGTATCAGCAGGCTGGACACCGCGGTCACTCATCGGCGGCATTGTAAATCCGGACGGTCGACGCACCGATCTCACGTCTGTAAAGTCGAGCCGGATGAGGACCACGGGTTCTTGAACCGCGTGACGCGACGAAGCCTGTTCGGTTACGGACTAGCGGCCGCCGCTCTCCTTCTTATCGTGTTGATTGCGATTACGGCTTACCTGGCCATGCAGGTCACGTTCCGCAACCCGGCGCCGAACGGCGCCGTTCCCGCGGTCAACTGCTCCCCCGCCCCCTGCGCCGATGTCCAGGACTACACGTTATGGGTCTCGAATCTGAAGGTCGACCGCGATATCGTGAGCATGCAGGTCACATTCAAGAATTCGAGTAGCGCGACTCACGCCTCTCCGGAAGACCTTCGCCTGATCGACTCCAAGCAGCACAGCTCAGGCCTGATCACCGATGCGCCCGGATGCCAGACATGGAGTCGCCATGAGTTCAGCAACGGCGCCACCTTCGGCCCGACGACGGTGTGCTTTCGCGTGAGCGATGCCGCTGCACCTCTTGTCCTCCGCTGGTCTCCTGACTTTGGGTTGTTCTGCTGCCAAACCGATATCAAGCTTTCCTGAAGCCCAGCGCCACGTCCGGACGATTCGTGACCAGCGTCGTCACCCGCGGATCGCGCATGAATCGGGCGATCTCCTTGGTCTCGTCCACCGTCCATACCCAAACGGGCAAGCGCTTGCGCGCGCAGTAGCGAAGCAGGCGGAGGCGCGCGAGCTGCTGGTGGGCAGCGACGAAGTCTGCATGCGAGCGCCTCAGCCGGGCGCCGGGAAATAGCTCGGCCTGACGTTCGGTCATCGTCGCCCACGCGTGGGCATCCCTCATGTCGGTGCCCAGGGTGAGTCCAGCCTGCACGTTCGGGAAGAGCTCTTTGACTGTTCGGATCGACTCGACCTCGCCGGTCGTGACGACGAACCGGGCGCCGGCTTTGTGAGCAAGAACCATGCGCACGATGTCGCCCTCATCACCAGGCTCTTTCAAATCGACGTGCAAGCCGGCGCGGCCGCCGACGACATCGAGGACCTCGGCGAGCGTGAGCAGGTCGGCGCCGAGCTCTGCTTTCAGGTCTGTGTAAGCAAGGCTGCCCGTCACTCGCCCTGACGGTGTCCTGTCGTCGTGGTAGTTGACGAAAAGGCCGTCGGCGGTGCGCCGCACATCGAGCTCGACGTAGTCGACGCCCAGCGCGATGGCGCGGTCGTAACGCTCGGCAGCAGGCAGCCCGGCGACGCCGCACGACCCGCGGTGAGCGCTGATCAGCGGGCTCACTGCGCCACAGTAGTTGCTGCGCCGGCCCGTATGCGGCGACACTGAGGCCGTGGCCGGCCTGCATCCTGTTGTCGTCGTCACCGGTGCCACCGGAGCCATCGGTGCGGCGACCGCGTCAGTGCTCGTCGGGCGCGGCGCGCGGGTGCTGCTGCTCGCTCGACCAACTGATCGCCTAACCGCGGAGGTCAAGAAGCTGGGCGGCGAGGAAAAGCGCGTGAGCGCCGTCGGGGTCGACCTCTCGTCTCTGGCGTCCGTGCGCTCCGCAGCCAAGGAGATCAGCCGTACAGTCGGCCACGTCGACGCGCTCTTGAACATCGCCGCCACCTTTTCGAGCGAATACCGAAAGACCAAAGAAGGCTTCGAGGTGATGCTCGCGACCAATCACCTCGGTCCTTTCCTGCTGACCAACCTGCTGCGGGATCAGCTCGCCGGGAGGGGCCGAGTGATCACGGTGACGGCGCCTTCGTCGACGCGCGTCGACATCGACCAGCTGATGGACAAGACGAAGTTCCGGCCACTGGAGACGTTTGGCGCCACCAAGGCCGCCAACCTGCTGTTCACCTTCGAGCTGGCGCGGCGCGCGAAACGATGGGAGGTGCGGGTCAACGCATGTCATCCCGGCCTCGTTCGCTCGGAGCTCATGCGCGAGGCCTGGGCGCCGATCCGCGTCATCACCAGGCTGGTCTCCAAGCCGCCGGATCGAGCGGCCGAGGACCTGGCCGACCTGACGTTCTCCCCTGCGCATGAGGGCACCACGGGCTGGTTCTTCAAAGGAATCAAGCGGATCGAGCCGCCGAAGTCGACGTTGGACCAGCAGGCGCAGGCCCGATTGTGGCAGCGGACGGCAGAGTTGGTCGAGCTGGAGAAGGCCGGTTTCTAGGGTTCCCTAGGGGTCCCTCATCATCCAGTGCTCGTTTTTCTGTATGTGGCGAGCGGGGTCGGGATTAATCTTCTTTCGCTCGGGTGATTCGTAGTAACGCGAGTCAGCCAGCTCGAAGTTGCCGTCGTGCTCGAGGATCCAGATGAACTGGTTGGTCTCATCGATCACCCACGGCCCCATCACGCGAAATCCACTCTGGAGCCGGAGCGGAAGAATGTGCTCTCCCCATTCCCGAGCGAAGTCTTCCAGCTCGCCCGGCTTGATCGTGTACATGCGGAGCTGCTTGGCCATTCGCCAATCGTAACGGCGCGAAAGTCCACACCGCGCTCCTCGTTTCTTCACACCTCGCTCACAACCTCCCGGAACTATGCATTCAGTAAGGGCGACCTACTCGCCGCCTCCCGCGCGGGACACGCAGTCAACCTCTGGAATTCAAGGAGTGATCGACATGAGACGCGGTTTGAGTCTGTTGTGGGTGGTGCTGACGCTGGTCATCGCTGCCGTCGTCGGAGTGGTGTCGTACCAGGCAGGGGTCTCGACCCAGCTGCCCGCGGGCGCAGCACTTCCCCCCTATTACTACGAGCCGCACTTCTACGGCTTTGGTTTGTTCGGGTTGTTGTTCTTCGTGTTCATCTTCTTCCTGCTCGTCCGCATCTTCAGCTTCGGACGCTGGGGCGGGGGTCACGGTGGATGGAAGCACCGCGGCTACGGCAGCGGCGGCGGCGTGCCGCCCGCGATCGAGGAGCGCATGCAGGAGTGGCACAAGCGGGCGCACGGCGAGCCGGCGCCGACCCCTCCACCGCCCGACCAGCGACAGGCGTGACCACCAAGAACGCGGGGGCGGGACATTACCCGCCCCCGTATCGCGGTCACTAGCATGGCCACCGTGACAACCATCCTGGTCGTGGACGACGAGCCGCGAATCGTCCAGCTGGTTCGCGACTATCTCGAGCACGGTGGATTCACCGTGCTCGTCGCGTCGGACGGGCAGACGGCCCTCCGGACGGCGCGCACGGGCCGCCCAGACCTCGTCGTGCTCGACCTGGGCCTACCCGGACTTGATGGATTGGATGTAACCCGCGCGCTTCGCCGCGAAGGCGAGATGCCGATCATCATGCTGACCGCGCGGACCGAGGAGACAGACAAGCTGGTCGGCCTCGAGCTCGGCGCTGACGACTACCTGACGAAGCCATTCAGCCCCAAAGAGCTGGTGGCAAGGGTGCGAGCAGTGCTCAGGCGGGCCGAGGGCCTGCGCTCCCCATCCGATGTGATCCGCGTCGGCGACGTCGAGCTCGACCTGCCGCGCATGGAAGCGCGTTTTGGCACGCGTCGAGTCGAACTGACCAAGACCGAGTTCCAGCTCCTGGCGACCATGGCCCGGCAGCCTGGCCGCGTATTCACTCGCGCCCAGCTGCTGGACGCGGTGAAGGGGGTTGCGTTCGAGTCGTACGAACGCGCCATCGACGCCCACATCAAGAATATCCGGCGCAAGGTGGAAACGAATCCGCGCGCACCACGCTACGTTCTCACCGTGTTTGGAGTGGGTTACCGGTTCGCCGAGCCTGATAGCTGATTGAGCCGCCAATGGGGTCCGCCGCCACAGCATCGCCCGCCGTGGTGGCCGGAAGACCGGTCGTGGCCGCCAACCGGCCGTTGGGGTCGGCGCCGGGGACCGTTCCTCTGGCGAATCGGCTGCATCCTCGCGCTGGTGGTGCTGATGGCGGCGGTCGCCGGAGGCGTCGTCACAGCTCTCGTCGGTCTGGCGCTCGGATCGACGTTCAACTCGTTCGGGTTTGGTCAGTACGCGTGGATCGGCGCGCTGGTGCTTGTGTTGCTCGTGGTTGCCGTCGGTCTGCGCGGGATCCGGCGCATGACAGGCCCGCTGGACAACCTGATCCAGGCGGCTCGCCGCATCGAGAAAGGCGACTACTCCGCGAGCGTTCCCGAATACGGGCCGCCGGAGATGCGCTCGGTCGCCCGAGCGTTCAACGCGATGTCAGCCAGGCTGAAGCTGACGGACGAGCAGCGGCGGAGCTTCCTTGCCGACGTCGCGCATGAGCTCCGAACTCCGCTCTCGGTCATTCGCGGCCAGGCGGAAGGCATCGCCGACGGCCTGTACCCCGCCGATGCGGAACACATCGAGCCGATCCTCGATGCGACGCGCGGTCTCGAGGTGCTGGTCGAAGACCTGCGAACCCTCGTGCTGACCGACGCGGGCAGCCTCGTGCTGAACCGCGAGCCCGTCGACCCGACTGCCCTCGTCCATGACGTGCTCGCGTCGTTCAAGGCCCAGTCAGAGGCGTCCGAGGTGAACCTGGCCGGCGATCTCGACTACGGCATTCCGATGGTTGACATCGACCCGGCCCGGATGCGCAGCGCGATCGCTAACGTGATCTCGAACGCGATCCGTCACACGCCGCCCGGCGGATCGGTGAGGGTCGGAGTTCAATCAGCCGGCGACCTGGTGGTCATTCGCGTGACCGACACCGGCGAGGGGATCCCCGCCAAACTGCTGCCTCACGTGTTCGAGCGCTTTGTCAAGACGCCGAGCTCGACTGGGTCAGGCCTCGGCCTGGCCATCGTCCACGACATAGTGACGGCCCACGGAGGCAAGATCGAGATCCAGAGCACGCAGGGCGTCGGAACCTCAGTGAGCATCACACTCCAAGCAGCGGCGCCCCCCGTCGACTGAATAATCCGGCCGGCGGCAGAAGCCCTCTCGGTCGTGATCTGCATTCGTATTAGGCGGAAGGGGAATTTTGCTGATATTGTTACGCCGATTTACACACTATGACGAGGTGAAAAAAATGCGGCGCTCAATTTTGTCGGTCAGTCTTGCAGCCCTAGTGATTCTTATTTGGCCGGCAACGGCGTCGGCGAACTTCATTCCCCCCCTCGGAACAGCGGGCAACTACGCGGTCATCGCCGGCTCCACCATCACGAACACAGGCCCCAGTTGGATCACGGGCAAGATGGCGCTGAGCCCGGGCACCTCGGTGGTAGGCTTCCCGCCCGGCACCTCTGGCGCCAAGGATATTGGTCCGAGCAGTGGCCCGGCCAATGGGGCCAAGGCCGCCCTGACCAATGCCTACGGCATCGCGGCGGGGGAAACGCCCTTCATCAGCTTGCCGACCGAGCTGGGTGGCAGGACCCTGAAGAGAGGCACTTATCGCCAAGGCGCCTCAGGGCTGACGGGAACGTTGACCCTTGACGGCCAGAATTCGACAAACGGTGTCTGGATCTTCCAGATAGCCAGCACTCTCATCACTGGAGCCGCGACTGGTGCACGCGTGCGCCTTATCAACGGCGCTCAGCCGTGCGACGTCTTCTGGCAGGTCGCGAGCTCGGCCACCATTGGTGTTTCGACGGTCTTCGTCGGCAACATCATGGCTTTGACCTCGATCACGATGAACACCGGAGCCACGCTCAACGGCAGAGCCATGGCACGAAACGGGGCTGTGAACCTCCACACCAATCGCATCATTCAGCCCAGTGGATGCGGCTTCAGCGCTCCGAGTTTCGTTCCTCCGCCAGCCGGCAACATTTTCCCAGCCAACCTTGGGGTCCCCTCGGAGCTTCTCGGGTCCTTCCCATGGCTTCTCATCATCGGAATCGGTGCTGGAGTCGGCGTAGTGGCATTGGGCGTGAGCGCCCGAAGGCGCCGCCTCACCGCGTAAAGTTTGGCAATGATCTGGGCGCGGCCGGCCATCATCGTCCGCGCCCAACTTTCGACTCGATTGGTCGGTGAGGTCGTGCTCGTTTTGATGCTGGCCATCACCGCCGCCTCCACCTGGCGCGACGGCATACCCACCGACGGCTTGACCGACCTCGTGGCGCCGCCCCGCGACGGCATCGCAGCCATGGATGTGTCCGGCAACAACCTCTCGGGCAAGCCCCATTGGGGGGCGCCATTGCCAGCTGTAGATCCGGCGCCTGCACCCGGGCCCCGGATACCGACAGCGCCGCCGGCGCAGCTGCTCATCCCGGTGCTTGACGTCCACCGGCCGGTGGAGAAGGTCGGCGTCAACCAATACGGGGTCCTGAACCTGCCGGTCAACAGCTGGAATGCAGGCTGGTACAAGGGCGGCCCGGTGCCCGGTGCCCCTGGCGACTCGGTGATCGAGGGCCATGCCGGCTATCCCGGGCAACCCATGATCTTCGGCAAGCTGGTCGACCTGCATCGAGGCGACAGGATCATCGTGGTGCTCTCCGACGGGAGCCGGCAACTGTTCCTCGTGGAGACGACGAGAAGCTTCCCCGCCGGCACGGCCATCCCGGGTTTGGGAGATCCATACGGTGACGCGCGGCTCACTCTGCTCACCTGCACCGGCCATTTCGACAAGAAGAACCACTGGTTCTCGGACCGCCTGGTGCTCGAGGCGAGGTACGCCGGCCTGGCCTGAGCCCCTGTCCTCCGCCCGGGGGCGGGGTTAAGTTGCTGACTTTGTTACGGGCTGAGAGCGATTCTCATCCGTAAGAGGTGAGTACATAAATGGCATATCAGCAACCGGCTCCCGTTCAGCCATCCGCTCCAGCGCCGGCTCCCGTCGAGCACGTCTCGATGACAGAACAGAGCCGTTACAACTTTCGCGCCGCGGCAGTCGTGTGGTTCGTCGTCGGTGTGGTCGAGATCTTCATCGCCGCTCGTTTCCTGGGCAAGCTGTTCGGCGCCTCGGCCCACTCGGCTTTCGTCAACTTCATCTACCAGGTGAGCGCGCCGATGGTGGCTCCCTTCACCGGGATCTTCGGCGACACCGGTTCGAGGACGAACACGTTTGAGACCGCATCGCTGGTAGCGATCGTCGTTTACGCCGTGATCGGATGGGGCCTCGTGGTCCTGATCCGGATCGTCACCGCGCCGAAAGGCGCAAAGCCTGCTTCCTCGTGACCGATTTCAGGTCATGGCCGAAGAAGTGGAATGACACCTCGCTTGGCGACTACGTGGCGCTGCCTGAGTTCAAGCAGTCAGGCGGCCAGTGGGCGTTGTTCGGGATGCTGGCTCTCGGTCTTGTCGCCGGTGCAGCGATCGGCGGCTACGCAGTATCCCAACGGGCAGAGATGAAGCGGCTCGCCAAGCATGTCCATCGCATTGGCGATGAGCTGGCTGCGGCAGCCGCAGACGAGGCTGAGAAGCCAGTCATGACAACCCAACGTTCAAATCACCGGCGCAAGTCGGCATTGGAGGTATAGAAGGAAATGATTGGAATACTGGTCTGGATCGTAGTCGGAGCCATCGCAGGGTTCGTCGCCAGCAAGGTGCTCAGTGGCAAGGGCATGGGGCTGTTGTGGGACATCGTGGTTGGCATCCTGGGCGCGTTCGTGGGCGGCTGGCTGGCGAGCCTCGTGGGCCTTCCGGTGAGCCCCGGCACGTTCACGATCGGAGGACTGCTATCGGCTTTCGTCGGCGCCGTGATCCTTCTGATCATTTTCCGCGCAGTTGCCGGCCGCGGCCGGATGCGCGCCTAAGACCGTCCGTTGGCCTCGTGGTTTACCCCCACGAGGCCTTTTTTTGTCTGGGCAGTCCGCGATTCGGCCATTCGGGCACCAATGGTCATATGGCGGTGTTGCAGCGCAACCAACGAACCTAATGCGGGTGGGCAAGTATTGGAGCGCAACGGGCGCCGGAGGCGCCCGACATTCAGCAGACGTCTCCCGCGAAATTAGCCTGAGCCGTCAGCGAAAGGCTAATTTGGAGCGGGAGACGGGCTTCGAACCCGCTACCTCGACCTTGGCAAGGTCGCGCTCTACCAAGTGAGCTACTCCCGCTCGGGCAGAGGTGCAATGATACCCCGCCGACCCACCCCGACCCTCCCCAGCTGAAGGTCCTCGCTTCGACGCAAGCTCGCGGACCGAGGTAGCGACCAAATGTGCCCGAATGGCCCCAAAGCCGGCCCGGCAGGCGACCAAATGTGCCCGAATGGCCCCATCTCGTCTTACGCTCGCCGGCTCTGCCTCGGCTCAGCCTCGAATATCTCCTCGATCCGCCGTTTGAAGGTGCGCGCGAGCGAGAAGGCCAGCGGCAGGCTCGGATCATATTTGCCGGTCTCGATCGCGTTCACCGTCTGACGCGACACGCCCAGCCTCTGCGCGAGGTCCGCCTGCGACCAATCCAGCTCGGCACGCAGGACTCGCAGCCGGTTCTTCACCGATACCGGAACGTGAAGATGGCTGTGCCCAGGCCCCACAACACGGCGATCAAGGGAAGGATGAAGGCCCAGTTGAGGTGCGGCATGCCGGCCCCCTCGAGGAACCCATAGGTGAATGTCAGGAGCGCGGTGCCGCCAAGCGCGAAGCCGAAGGCCTCCGTCTGGATCCGCTTCTGCAGCTCGTCGGTCCGAGCCAGCCGGCGCACGAACAGGTAGACCACGAGAGCGGCAGGCAACACAGGCACCACGGCAACGACATAGCGCCACGACGCGTCGGGGTTGGCGCGCAGAAGCGTCACCGATCCAATCAGCAACATCATGTAAGCGAGCAGGGCCAACCCGATCTCGATCTGCGAGCGGTAGGTGACCCAGGTCGACTGGACTTGCATGGCCGGCGGCGTCGGACCTGGGAGGCTTGCGACCTTTGGCGGGATGTTCGACTCCGTCCGCTGGAATGGCGACGCAGGGTGCGTGTACAGCGGCTCGACTGGCGCTTGGGTCGGGTTGTGCTCCGGTGGGGCGTCACTCATGCCCGGGCACAGTAAAGCTTACTTACCAGAATGTCAAGCGTCCTTGTCTTGGTCCACCCAAGCTGAAACCAAACAGCGGCCCGTTCCGGCCGCGGATGAGACCAAACGGGCCTTGCGGCGCTATCGACAAGCTGGAGACCATTTGTGCCCGAATGGCGCGCCACGCGCTTACCAGGTCATTCCTGCCTACCAACGCTTTGGGTGCGCGGGTGGGTCGACGCGCGACTAAGATCTGCGCCGTGGGGAGGCTTGGAAGCCTCGCGATCGCGTGCCTTGCCATCGCCGCAGTTGGTGCCTGCGGCCCCTTCTGCAGGTCCGGCAAGATTGCGCTGAGCAACGCGCGAGTGGATCCGACATTCAACTGCCCGAATCCCTCGACCGACCGCCCCTACGACGTCCATGGAAGCCTCGACGTGGACAACGGGACGGGTAATTCCGTCACGATCAAATCGGTGTCAGAAGCTGACGAGCTGGTCGACGTCCACGGCGCCTGGAACATCGGTGATGTGGGCACTAAGTCCGAAGATCCTGTTGACACCTTCTCACCAAAGAGCGTGAAGGCTGGTGACAAGGCCACGATCAAGTTCGTCATCAAGTTCATATGTACCGACAATGGAGTCGTCGCCCGCGACACGTACGGGGACTTCACGTTCAAGTACACGGTGGTCACCAGCGCCGGCACTTTTACGATCAACAGCGCCAACAAGCACCGGCTGGTCGTCTCATGAACCGGAGGTAGCAGATGAGCCCGATGGAAAGGGGCGCCATGCCCAAGCCCAGCGAGCAGGCAAAGGCTGCGTTCACCAGGCTCGTGCCCGGCGGGCCCACTGTCACGCTGCGGCCGATGTTCGGGAACCTCGCCGCTTTCGTGAACGGCAACATGTTCGCGGGGCTCTTCGGCGAGGACCTCTTTGTGAGGCTGCCGGAGGACGAGAGCGCCAAGGTGAGGAAGCAGGGCGGTCGTGACTTCGCGCCGATGGCGGGGCGGCCGATGAAGGGCTACGTCACCGTGCCGAGCACGTGGCACGGCAAGCCTGACGCAGTCAAGGGCTGGATCGCCACCGCGCTGGAGCTCACTGGACGGATGCCACCCAAGGTCGCGGCGGCGAAGAAGGCAGGCGCCAAGAAGGCCATGTAATGCCGGCTAGCGCTTCGGCTTGCCTTTGGCTTTGCCGTCGGTGCGGGTCGGTTGCGCCACTGGAGCGGGGGCCGGGGCCGCCGGGGCCGTCTCGGGCTCCGGAGCCGCGGTTGCGACCGGGACCTCCCGAGCTGAGGCGAAGGCATCGGGCTGCGGGCCCATCGACACGTTGCCGCTGAAGGTCGCCCCGTCCTGGATGACCAGCCGGGCGACGCGCACGTCGCCGGTCAGCGAGCCCGAGCGAGCCACCACCAAACGCTTGCGGGCGGTGACGGGTCCGCTGACGCTGCCTCGAATATTGATGTCGCCGCCGGCCAGCGATGCGTTGACCTTGGCCGCGTCGTCGACCTCGACATCGCCGGTGGCGTGGATCTCGCCCCGTACCGTCCCCCCGAGGCGCACATCGCCGTCGATGTGAAGCTCGCCGATCAGGCGATCATTCGGGCCGAGCGTGATCCCGCCGCGCTGGCTGGTGGAGGGTGCTTCCGGCGGCGTCTGATCCGCCGTTGACCTGGGAACCCTAGCCCCCGGAGCCCTGGTGCTCAAAATCGCCCATCCTCACGTGGCCGTTGAGGCTGGCGCCGTCCTCGATCTGCAGCCGGCGCACCGTCACATCGCCACTCAACTTTGAGTTCTTCCCCAGCACCAGCTTGTCGCGGGCGTTGAGGGTGCCTTCGACGTCGCCCTTGATGGTGACGTTGGAGGCCTCGAGCAGAGCCTTCACCTTGGCGCCAGAGGCAACCTCGATGTTGCCGCTCACGCGAAGCTCGCCTTCCGCTCGGCCGTCCACGTGGACGTGGCCGTCGTAGGTGAGCTTGCCCTCCAGGATGTCATTCGGTCCCATCGTGAACCGACGAAGCCCGTCTTTCTTGTCTTGGGCAACCTCGATAGGCGTGCTTTCTGCGACTGCCTCCTGTACGTCCATTGACACGAATCACCCCCGCTTGGATTAGGGCTCCGTCACACCGAAGCCGAGCCCTCAGGTTACTGCGGAACGGTGTCCGGCTGCGGTCGTAAACTCATTTGTTGCCAGGCAACCTAGAGTTGCTAGGTCGAGCGGTCTTCGATCTCCCAAGCGTGGTCGAGGACGTGCCAGGCCATTCGCCGGGCGGCATATCGGGCGGGCCAGCCGCCCTCGGTGACGCCCTTGGTGCCAGCCCTGAAACCCGCGACGATCGCATTCCGAATCTCCCGCGCCGCTGCCGAGTCGCCGGCGGCGGGCGGCGGCAAGCGGAGACCGAGCTTGCGGGCGTACATGGTCTGTGCGCCCAGGACGTGCTCGACGATTGCGTCGCGGTCGCGACCACCACCGCGCGGACCTTTCCGAAGCGAAGCCGGCGCCTTTTCGACGACGCGGTCCAGGACTGTCCATGAGGCCGCCACCAGCGCCGACAGCCTCCCCGCCTCCTTCTTGGTGAGCCGCTTGGACTCGGCTTTGGCGATCGCACCCGGCGCTCCGAATTCTGTGGTCGCATCACCCGGCAGGCGCTCGACCACCTCGAAGGTCGAGCCCGGCGCGAACGGGATGCGCGCCGCCTTGGCTGCATGCGCGTACCTAGGCGCCGCTGCCGCGAGTGCCTCGAGCGCTGATTTCTCGTCCTTGCCTGAACGTGTCCAACCGGGCCAGTCGGCAGCGGAAGCGAAGACTCTTCGCTTGCCGACCTCGAGGTAGACGCGCGTCACGCATGCACCTCGGTCATCGTGTTGGCGGCCAGGTCATAGATGAAGCCCCGGATCCTGTCCCTGTGGGCCAGGTGAAGATCGATGCGCAAGCGGCGCACGTCTTCGACGACCGCCGCAACGGGATCCTCAAAGACGCCGAGCGCCTCGTCGAAGTGATGTCCCGTTGCAGCGGCGATCTTGTCCGCGAGCTCTTTCTGTTTGAAGCGGCCGAGCAGGCACTCGGTGTGATGGATGACCATCACCTCGCGCGTTCCGGTGACCGCCTGCGACAGCGCCAGCGCGTGCCGGGCGTCATCGGTGGCGCGGCCGCCCGCATTGCGGATGACGTGGGCGTCGCCTGGGCGCAGCCCTAGCAGCGCGCTGACATCGACGCGCGCATCCATGCAGGTCAGCACGGCGAGCTTCTGAACCGGCTCGACGATGCGCGCTGCGCTTCCGAGGTAATGGAGCCGAGTGTTCATGACGACCCGGTCGATTGCGTCCACTACGAATAGTCTCGCTGTCCAGAAGAACCCGCAATACGTTCTTTGCGCGGGCCGTGCGCTTCGGCTTCCTGTGAGCGCCGGTAGCGCTTCTCGGCCTCCGCCTGGTCGCCCCTCATCTCGGCCACTCGGGCGAATGCCCTCCACGTCCAGCCGCCCAGCTGGCGCTCCCCGAGCTCCTCCGAAGCATGGATGGCATATCGAAGGTCGTCTTCCGCCTCGTCGTATCGGCCGAGCTCACGCTTCGAGATGCCGCGCTCGGCCCGCGCGTCCGCGAGCTCCCAGCGCGCACCCAGCTCGCCAAAGATCTTGATCCCCTTGTCGAGCCAGACGAGCGACTCGTCGAAGCGGCCAAGGTCCTCGAAGACCCGGCCCTGCTGCACAGCGGTGACAGCCACGCTGAACTGGTCGCCGGTCTCTTCCGCGATCTGGCTTGCCTCTTCGATCAGCCGCATAGCTTCATCGAAGTTCTTCTTCTCCATCTGGTTGATCGACAGGGACGTGAGGGCGCGCACGCGAGCCCAACGGTCCTTGGTGCCCGCTAGCACCAGGGCCCGACGCCAGATCACCTCCGCCTCGTCGAAGCGGTCGCGGGTCCACGGCACCCAACCGGCGAACAGGAGCGTGCGGGTGACCGCAAAGTCATCCCCGAGCTTCTCGGCCGCCAACAGGGAGCGGTCGAGCAGCATTTCCGCCTTGTCGACGTCGGCTTCCACGTTGATGGCGATGTCACCAAGAAAACGGAGGGCGTGGGTGAGCGCAAACGCGTCGTCATGGACTCTCGCCAGCGCCACCGACCGTTCGAGCGCCGCTGTCGCAGCGGGGTATTCGCCGAGCCAGTAGTGGGCTTCGCCAAGCCCCGCCAGCACACGCGCCTCTCGAACGCCCCAGCGGCCGTCCGGCCCGGACATGGCCAGCGAGCGCTCGTAGAAGTCGATGGCGGAGCGACTCTCCATCCGCCTCCTGGCGCGGTCCCCCGCCACCTGCAACCCGTCGGCTGCGCGCTCGGTGGTCGCATGGTCGTTCGGGTCGAGGTCACGAGCGGCCATGGCTGCAAGCTCGAGATGTTCTGCCGCCCACGAGGGATGCCCTGTCTTCAGCAGGTTCTGCGCCACGATCTCGTGAAGCCTCAGACGTTCGCGTTTCGGCAGGCTCGCGTAGGCGACCTCGCGGAGGGTGGCGTGGCGCATCCGCCATTGCGCCTCGACCCTGCCCTCGTCCCGCACGATGATTTCGCCGTCCTCGAGCATTTGCAGCTCCTCGACCTTCGGCGCCTTGTCAACCAGGGCCAGCTCCGCCATGTCGAACGAGTAGAGGAACACCGACGCCCGCCGTGCCAGATCTCGCAGCCGCGCGGGCAATGCATCCAGCCTGGCCGCGACCACGGCCTGAACCGTGGGCGGGAGGTTTGCCGCGCCTCGGGCCGGCGCCGCGCCCGCCTCGTTCATGAGCATGCCTGTCGTCTCGATGATGAAGTAGGGATTGCCTCCGGCGCGTGCCGCAATCGCGGCTGACTCGAGGTCGTCGATCTTGTCACCGCCCGCGGCATGAACGAGCTCCATCGATTCCTCACTTGAAAGCGGGTCGAGGTGAACGAGAACGGCGTTTCCGCTGCTCGTGCCCCATGAGGGTCGGGCATCCAGCAGCTCGGGCCGCGACAGAGCCACCACCAGGATCCGCCGTGATCCGCGAGAGCCCTTGGCCCCGAGTCGCTCGATCAGGTCGAGCATCATCGGCCGCAGGGTGTGGACGTCCTCGAACACGAGCACGACGGTGCCCTTCTGCGCGAGGCCATCGACCAGAGCGATGAATCCGGTCGTGACGTCATGGACGAACGCGGACTCCTCCCTCTGCCCGGCGACTCCGAACAGCAGGCCTAGCCTTTGAGCAGTCTCATCCACCTCAGCCGGGTCGACCGACCGCTCGGCCAGCACGCGGAGGCGCCGCACCGTCTCCTCGCGAGATTCGTCATCTCGAATCCCCGCAAGGTCGCCGACGATGGCGGCAGCTGGCCCGAATGTTGCCGTGTCGGTGTACGAGCGTGAGCGGCCGCGGGCCACGACTACCCCCGAATCGAGGCTCGCCACCAGCTCAGCGGCGAGCCTGGTCTTTCCGATGCCGGCCTCGCCGAGGATGGTGACGAGAACAGGACGCCCTGTCGTGGTCGCCAGGGCCAGGCTCTGGCGGAGGATTGCCTGCTCGCTGGCGCGGCCGACGAACGCGATGGTGCGGCGGGCCGAGCGCGCTGTCAGCGCCTCGACCGGAAAGGAGGCCAGCTGGACGTCGAAGCCTTTGGCCCTCACCATGCGCCGGTGGCCGTACGAAACCGAGTCGGCGGTGAGCGCTCGGGTGGTCTGGCCGGCAAGGATCTGACCCGGCCTTGCCGCTGTCTCCAAGCGCGCGGCCATGCTCACGACTGGCCCGGTCACGAGCAATTGGCCTGCCGGGCCAAAGCCGGTTGCCGCCTCGCCGGAATCGATGCCGATCCTCACCTCGAGAGGTGCCGACAGGCCTTCGGCGCGGCCGAGGCGCCGCACCCGCTCGCGGATCGCCATCCCCGCCCGGACCGCCCGGATCGCGTCGTCTTCGTGGACGTGCGGCAGGCCGAACACCGCCATCACGGCGTCGCCGATGAACTTCTCCGGCCGGCCACGGAGCGCCTGCAGCTCCTCGGTCGCGGCGTGGAAGAACCGGCCCATGACCTCTCGGGCGCGCTCGGGATCAAGGGATTGCGCCAGGCCTGTCGAATCGACAAGGTCGGCAAAGAGGACGGTGACCATCTTGCGTTCCTGGGTGCCGAGGAGCGTGCCGACGACTGCACCGCAGTTGGAGCAAAACCTCGCGCCTGGTTGAAGGGGCTGACCGCAGACCGCGCATGGCATCACCACAGCCGACGAAACCGTGTCAGGAGACTTCTTGTTCGCTGCTTACCTCAATTGGCCCTGGCGCGGTCCAGCGAGTCGCGGCGCAAGCGGTCGGCCGCGACGGCGAGGACCGTGGAGAGCAATGAGTCTCGGCTCTTGATGGCGTCGCGGAACTGGGCATGGCTCATGACCATCGCCCGGGCCGGCGTCGTTGTGACCACGGTTGCGGTGGCCGGGCCGCGGTCCAGCATCCCGATCTCGCCGAAGAAGTCGCCCGCGTGCAGCAACGGCCGGGGTTTGCCGTCCACCTCCACGGTTGCCTCGCCTTCGAGCAACACGTAGAAGCAATCCGAAGCGTCGCCCTGCTTGATCAGGGTGTGGTTCGCCTCCAGCTGTACCTCATCGGTGCGGCTGGCAAGGAATTCGAGCTCCTTGCGGGTGCATCGCGAGAACAGAGGCACCCGGCCCATAGCGTCAACCTTCGGGTCGCTCATGCCAAGGAAAGATACCCCCGTCACGGCGGCGGTAAACCGCGAGATCGCTGCCTGCGACGTAGGCGCGCCGGCCCTGCGTTTGCGATCATGGCGCTCCATGACGCAGCTCAGCCAGAAAGCGCGAGACAGCCTGCCTGACAGCGCATTTGCCTACGTCGATTCCCGTGGCCAGAGGCGCCTGCCCATCAATGACGAGGCGCACGTCCGCAACGCTCTGGCGCGCTTCAACCAGACGACGTTTGAGGACGAGGCCGCCCGAGATCGTTCGCGGACGCGGCTGCTGAAGGCCGCCAAGAAATACGGCATCGTGCCGGTCGGGTTCATGACCGGCCAGCTTCGCTCCCAGAGCTCGGCGGCGGAGCGGCTGGCGGTTGAGAACGAACGGATGCGCGGCGAGATCGGCGCCCGCGCCAGCGAGGTGCGCACGCTCCCCACGGGCTCCGTCACCTTTTTACTGGCCGACATCGCCGACTCGACTGGGCTGGTCGCAAGCCTCGGCGATGGCTACGGGGCGCTGCTGGCCAACGTCCGACGCATCCTTCGCGACGCCATTCGAGCAGCGGGCGGGCGCGAGGTGGATACGCGCGCGGACGAGATGTTTGCCGTCTTCGAGCATGCGCGCGCCGCCATTGACGCCGCGGTGGCCATCCAGCGGAGGATGCGGGCCAGCGCTTGGCCGAACGACCTGGCGGTGCTCGTGAGGGTCGGACTGCACACCGGCCGGCCGACGTTGACCGACACCGGGTACGTCGGCATTGCCGTCAACACCGCGGCTCGCATCTGCTTCGCCGCCCATGGCGGCCAGATAGTCGTCTCGCACACAGTCAGGGAAGCGATTGCGGACCCGGGGACTCTCGAGGCCGTCTTCAGAGACCTGGGCCAGCACCAATTCCACGGCTTGCCGGAGCCGCTGGCGTTGCTTCAGCTGGAGGTCGCGGACCTGTCGATGGAGTTTCCGCCGTTACGGATTGGAATCAGCGATTCGGCAACGCCTGCAGGGCGGCGACGGCCTGGTCGAGGCGCGAGCGAGGCAAGCGGCCGCTCGCGACGGCGGCCTTGATCGCGTCGTAGGCCGCGTTCGCGACCGAGAGGTGGTGGGCGATCATCACCATGTCGCCGCCGTTGATGAGGAACTCGACGGCCGCCTCGGGCGCCGGGGTGCTGTTGGTTATCGCTCCCATCTCCATGTCGTCGGAGATGATCGCGCCTTTGAATCCCAGATCGGACCTGAGCATCCGGATGGTGACGGGCGAGAGGTCCGCTGAGTGGACTGTGTCGATCACCGGGTAATAGAGATGGCCGAGGAGGACAAAGTCGGCCCCGTGCGAGATCGCCGCTTTGAAAGGGGGGAACTCGCGTGCTTGCAACGTGGCCAGGCTCTCGTTGATGCGAGGCAGCTGAGTTTCCGAGCTGACGCTGGTGTCGCCGTGGCCTGGGAAGTGTTTGGCCGCAGATAGCATGTGCGCCTCGTGGATGCCATCCACGACATTGCCTACCGCAGTTGCAACCGGACCGGGACTCGTGCCGTAGCAGCGCCCCCACATGATCGAGGACGGACCGCTGCAGACATCCGAAACCGGACCGAGGTCCAGGTCGAAGCCGAGGGATTTGATGGCCGTCGCCATCCGGATCGTGGCCGCTTTTCCGACCGGCATCGGCTCGCACGGCACCGTGGTGATCGCAAGGCAGACCTGGCCGCCCTCCTGGTCGGTGGCGGCGATCAGGCGATGACGGTCCGTGGCGCGAATCGTCGCGATGAGCGACCTCATCGATGTCGCGGTGCTCGCGTTGTGGTTGTTGTTCACCACCAGCAACCCGCCGAACTGCCGCCGTTTCCAATCCGCGAGCACTGCAGCGGTGAGGCTCCCTGTAAAGCCCACCATGATCACGGCCCCGATCTCCTCGTCCAGGGTGAGCCCACCAGGTCCCAGCTGCTGCGTTGGAGAGGGTGATGGCGATGGCGAAGGTGACGCCGGCGGCGTGCTCGAAGGCGTGGGCGTGGCACTCGAGACGGGCCCGGGCCCGCCACACGAGATGAGAAGCGCCGCGAGCAACGCGGGCACCACGCGTTTGGTCATCACTCCACCTTTGTGCACACCGAGATAACGCAGCGTTCGAGGGGAAAGCTACAAATAAAGCCGGGACGGATGCGGCCATTTGTGCCCTTTCGGCCGCATCGATGGCGCGGGATACGGCCGTTTGTGCCCTTTTGGCCGCGTCGTTGGTCGCGAAGAAATAGTTGGAGCGGGTGATGGGAATCGAACCCACGTAAACAGCTTGGAAGGCTGCCGCACTACCATTGTGCTACACCCGCTTTGGCGCTTTGCCGCTGGCCCGAAGGGGCTTACGTGGCCGGGCCAGCAATTAGAGTACCTAGACTTTCTGGCGAGGCCCGGTCGTCTAGTGGACTAGGACGCAGCCCTTTCAAGGCTGATATCGCGGGTTCGAATCCCGCCCGGGCTACCAGTCCCTCGTGGATTTCACGACGATGCCGGAGGCGTCAGCGAGTCGAGGAGCCCACCGACCTCTGGAGCCCACCAATCGTCTCGATCATCCCGAGATGGCGGCTCAGGTGTTCGAGGTAGGTGAGGACGTTGTCGAGTTTCGTGTTGCCATCCGGTTCAACCGGTGGAGCCGCCAGCAGCTGATCATCCGGAATGAGCGTGATCGCCTCATCGGCGTATGCGAAGGCGAGCCTGGCGTAACCGACGACCTCGGTCTGAGCCGGAAACCGCATCGCTTCCGCCACCTCATCCGACATCTCGGTTCCTGTGTCGCGCCGGCCCAACGCGCCGGATGCCAAGGACCATCGATCCGCCAGCGCCTCTCTCTCCCATACCTGCGTACGAGGATCCTTACCCAGGGCCTTGTGAAGGTACGACGCGAAAACGTCGTCCCAACGGGCTGCATGCCACAGGTGCCAGGCGACCGAATGAACACTTGGACCTGCGCTCCATGTGAATTGCTCCGAAGACAACGCTCCCGCGGTCGTCAACAATCGCTCATGCGCAAGCCTGTAGGACCGTGAAAGCGAGTCCATGAACGAACGCGGGTGTCCAGCCATGAGACGGTTAACGTACTGCGCCTTCAGGTTTCGTATAGGGCACCAATCTTCCGAGTTGGTCCATTCAGTTCGAATAGCGTCCCGCTTCG
Organism: Candidatus Dormiibacterota bacterium; assembly: GCA_036569865.1. Taxonomy (GTDB): domain Bacteria; phylum Chloroflexota; class Dormibacteria; order Dormibacterales; family Dormibacteraceae; genus Palsa-872. The sequence continues at coordinate 4,165 of DATCPW010000270.1, read as the reverse complement.
GCCACCACTGCTAAGTGCGCGATAACTTTGGTGGGCGGCGAGGGTTTCGAACCCCCGACCTCCAGCATGTCAAGCTGGCGCTCTTCCAACTGAGCTAGCCGCCCATGGCGGAATGGGCACCGAGTGGACGCTTATTCTAGTTCCGATGCCGCCTCATATCGGTCAACCATTGCGCCGCGTCGAAGATGAGCGGCTCATCACAGGACGAGGCCGATATGCAGGGGACATCAAGCTCGACGGTCTCCTCCATATCGCGTTCGTCCGGTCCCCCATGCCCCACGCGCGAATCGTGGCCATCGACTCGTCGGCTGCAAAGACGATGCCCGGAGTGGTTGCCATCTGGACCGCTTCCGACCTCCCTGAGGTGGCTCCTGGGCTGAGCGACTTCGGTCCGACCGGCATCGTGCAGCGCGGGCGGCCGATCCTCACCACCGACGAGGTCAACTATGTCGGCGAGGCCTACGCCGTGGTCGTCGCAGAAACCGAGTACCAGGCCCGCGACGCGGCCGAGGCGATCGCCGGCGAGCTCGACCCGCTGCCCGGCGTCGGCGACGTGATGACCGCCACCGCCGAGGGCGCGCCGAAAGTCCATGGCGACATGGAGAACAACATCGCCCAGTCGAGCTCTACGACTTTTGGCGACATCAAGGCTGCGTTCGCAGGCGACTCGGTCACGGCCAGGATCACGCTGACGACGTCGCGCGTGCTTGGCATCGCGATGGAGCCGCGCACGACGACCGCGAGCTATGAGGACGGCGGACTCAAGGTCTGGACGTCGACGCAGAACATCTTCGGCGTCAGAAACACGATTGCTTCAATCCTGGGTCTGGCAGAAGAAAAGGTGCGAGTGCTTGCCGAGGATGTCGGCGGAGGGTTCGGCGCCAAGGGCAGCGTGTTTCCCGAAGAGGTGCTCACGGCCCTCGCCGCGCTGCGCCTCAAGCGCCCTGTGCGCTGGGTCGCGACGCGCAGCGAGGACGGGGCCACCACTGCTCAGGGCCACGGCTCGGTGATGGAGCTCGAGCTCGCTGCGGCCCCCGATGGAAAGCTGCGCGGGCTGCGCGGCCGCCTCATCCACGACGTCGGCGCTTATTCGGGCTCGGGCGCCGGCCAGCCCGGAATCATCATTCCGCACATGGTCTCGGCCTACGTGCTGCCGGCGATGGACATCGAGGCCGAGCTCGTCTATACGAACACGGTGCCCACGGGATTCATCAGGGGCGGCGGACGGCCCTTGGGCAACTACGGAATGGAGCGCGTCATCGACCGCCTCGCGCGCAAGCTCGGCATCGACCCGGCGACTATCCGCAGGCGCAACCTGATCAAGCCTGAGCAGATCCCCTACACAACAGGCATTCCCGCCGGCCGCAGCGGTTACGTGTACGACAGCGGCAACTATCCGCGACTGCTCGAGCTGGCTCTGGACAAGCTCGCGTACGACGAAGGGCACGACCGAGGAAGAGACGGCAAGCTCGTCGGCTATGGCATCGCATGCTGCGTCGAGTCGACATCGTTCGGACGTGGCGAGCCCGCGAAGCTCCGCGTCGACAAGGACGGGACTGCAAGACTGTTCGTCGGTTCGACCCCGCAAGGCCAGGGCCACCAAACCATCGCGGCGCAGGTGGCGGCCGAGAGGCTCGGCTGGCCGCTCGAAAAGATCGTGGTGACGGCGGGCGACACGCAGCACGTTCCGTTCGCACTCCTGACTGCCGGCAGCAGAAGCGCGGTGATGATCGGCAACGCCACTTCTCGGGCAGCGACCGCGATGCGGAAGAGGTTGCTCGAACGTGCCGGCGAGGTCCTCGAAGCCGACGTCCAGGACCTGCTGCTGGTCGACGGCTTCATCGAAGTTCGGGGTGCGCCCGCAAAACGCGTACCGGCGACGGACATGGTCCCCGACGAAGGCCTCGAGGTGCTCGAAAGTTTCGACCCCGGCCGCCCGCTCACCTTCTCCAGCGGCTGCCATGCCGCCGTCGTGTCGGTCGACCCCGAGACCGGCCAGGTCGACGTGCTCCGCTACGTGATCGTCCACGACACGGGCAAGGCGATCAACACCAGGCTGGTCGAAGGCCAGATGCACGGCGGCTACGCCCACGGGCTTGGATACGCGCTCTACGAGGCCGCGCTGTACGAGCCGGATGGAAATTTCCGCAGCGCCAGCCTTCTCGATTACACGATCGTCAGCGCCGGCGAGGTGACGGTGCTGCCGGACCTCATCCACGTGGATACGCCAACCGACTCCAATGCCGAGGGATTCAAGGGCGCCGGCGAGAGCGGGACGATTCCGGTCCCGGCCGCCATCGCCAATGCCGTCGAGGATGCGTTGCGCAAACGCATACCCGACGTGGTGGTCGATCGCCTGCCGATCACGCCCGATCGGATCGTCGAGATGCTCAACCCTGGGAACTGAACCGCCTCTCGGAACTCCGTCGTCTCGCCCCGACCTTCCCTCCAGGGGCGATGGAACTTCAGCGGTCGACTGGAAGCGCAACCTCGCCGCCCTCTGGTTCGCCGAGTTCACAGCGATCTTCGGTTTCAGCTTCGCCTTTCCGTTTCTGTCGATCTTCATCTCGCAGGACCTCGGGGTGCACGCCGGCCGTGACCTCGATCTCTGGACAGCGGCCGCCGGCAGTGTGGCGGGCCTGTCGATGGCCGTCGCCAGCCCGATCTGGGGCATCCTCGGCGATCGATTCGGGCGCAAGCCGATGCTCCTGCGCTCGATGGTCGGCGGCGCTATCACCGTCGGCCTGATCTATTTCGTCCAAACTCCGGAGCAGCTCGTGATCCTTCGCTTCTTGCAGGGCGCCACGAGCGGCACGGTGGCGGCGGCGACCGCGCTCGTCGCTGTCGAGACTCCGCGCAACCGTGTCGGCTGGGCGCTGGGCGTCGTCACCTCAGCGGTGGCCCTTGGCAGCGCGATCGGCCCGGTCGTAGGCGGCCTTGCCGCGTCGCTCCTCGGGCTTCGACTGGTCTTTCTCGGGGGCGGCATCCTCTTGTTGATCTCGACGATCCCTGTCTTCCTGGTAGTGCGCGAGAGCCCGCTGCGCCGGCGAGACCCAGCCCGCGCCAGCACCCTTGCATTGATCGATCAAAGGCCGGGTGCCAGGCGAGCCCTTGCGGGATTGATCGCTGCGCAGGGCATCACCAGCGTCGCCAACAGCGCGACTCAGATACTCCTCGTGCTCAGGCTCCTCGAGATGGTGGGACATGCAGTGGCGGCGGTCACGGGCATCGCGTTCGGGTTGTCCGGAATCGCGACCAGTGGGGCCGCAATCTTCTACACGGTGGTGACGAGGCGCATCGGTTACGTGCGCACCACCGTCATCGCTGCGGTTCTGATGTCTGTGGCGATCGCGTTGATCGCCGTTGCCCCGTGGGTTGCCGTGGTGGTCGGAGCGGTGGCTTTGAACGGGCTACTGAGCGGGGTCGTCATCCCGGCCACTGCGAGCATGATCGGGCTCGAGACGCCGAGCGAGGCGCAGAGCACTGTGTTCGGAATCAACGCCAGCTCGGTTGCTTTTGGCTTCTTCCTGGGGCCGCTCATCGCCGGGGGCGTCGCCGCCACCGAAGGGGTGCCCGCAGCGATTGGAGTCATCGCCGTGATCGCACTGGGACTGGCGGTGCTGCTGGCGCTCGGGACCAGGGAACCTGCGCGGTAGGGCCGGGTCCTCCGTATCGTGTGGTCGGTGAGACGGCTTGGTGTGGCGCTGGCGGTGGTTGCCCTGTGCGCCTGCGGCTCGGCTGACGCGGGCCCCCCTCTGATCTCGCCGGCCCCAGGCTGCGACAATGACATCAGGACCTGCATGGAACAGAGAACAACCCCACCGCCAACCGTGATCGATCTCGGAAAGAAGTACACCGCGACGGTGCACACCAACCGGGGCGACTTCGTGATCGCTCTGGTGGATCCGAAGGTCGCGCCTCAGACGGTCAACAACTTCGTGTATCTGTCCCAGAACCACTTTTACGACGGCCTGACCTTTCATCGGATCGTGCCCGGCTTCGTCGTCCAGGGCGGCGACCCGCGCGGCGACGGAACCGGAGGGCCTGCGTACAAGCTTCCGAACGAGACGAATCCGTCGACGTGGCCGCGTGGCACCGCCGGCATGGCTTCGAGCTCGGCCGGCGTAAGCGGGTCCCAGTTCTTCATCACCATCGGCGATGCGCC
>DATCPW010000269.1:0-9137 GCA_036569865.1 Candidatus Dormiibacterota bacterium | reverse complement strand
TGACCTTCGAGATGCTCACCGGCCGGCTGCCGTTCATCGGCTCCAACCGCATGGAGGTGGCTTACGCGACTGTCAACGCCCCGGTCCCATCCGCCGCGAAGCTCAACAACGCCCTGCCCGACGAGCTGGACCAGCTGCTGGCCAAGGTGCTCGCCAAGGATCCGGCGCAGCGGCCGCAGACGGTGAAGGACCTGCTGGCGCAGATGGCCAAGCTGCCGCAGCGGCGGCAGGCGCCGGCGGCTGCCGCGCCGGTGCCGTTCGCCCGACCAGCGGCTGCGCAGCCGGCCGAGACGGCGGCGATGCGGATCGTCTCGGCGCCGCCGGCTGCGCATGGGTCCCCGCCCCCGCCATCGCCAAGCTCGGGATCCGGCTCAGGTTCGGCGTCCGCGCTGAGGACACTCGAGATGATGGGGGTGAAGCCGTCGCGCGCACGCGGCCGGTTCATCCTCAACTCGCACGTCGCCAACCTGATCCACGTCGCGCGCGATGTCACGGCAGACAGGTGGCCGGAGATCGCGTACTCGGCGGGACTCGCTCAGTACCTGGAGGAGGATCCGCCGCACGACGAACAGCTCGCGACGCCCGTCGAATATCTGAGCAGCCTCAACGAGGCTTTCGAGCGGGTCTACGGGCACGAGGCCGAGGACGCCATTCGGGCGTGGGGCCGGCGCGCCACGGAGCGGTGGCTCGCGGACGGGCGGCACGGGATGGGCGGGGCGCGGCGCTTGGTGCCGGGCCGGCAGCGCAAGCTGGCCGGCGTCGTCAAGTCATACACCGAGGCCATGGACCAGGTGCGCGGCGAGCACACGCACGCGTGGCTGCAGGTCGACGCGCACCAGTTCTGGCTCGTGAACTTCTCCAACATGTTCGCCCTCGGTCGGATCAAGGCGGTCAAGTCGTGCACCGTGTGGACCGCCTCCTTCGAGACGATCCTGCGGTGGGCCGGGCTCGCCAACGATTGGTACGTGGAAGAGGTCGAATGTGGGTGTGTCACAGGCACCTTCGACTGCGTCTTCGCGATCCGCTCAGTCGAAAGCTAAAGCTCCGCGCCCGTCTGGGTGCGACCCTGCAAGCTGATTGCAACCGGGCACCTGTTAAGTTCTGAATTAACCGGAACACAAGTAAACCGGGGTTGCAATCGCCCTCCCTCCTTTCTGAGGGTCCTCCACCGCAAGGTGGAGGACCTTCTGTCTTTCTAGGTACAGTCCGTTTGTGGCCAGGTTCGCCATTGACGTCACCGCCTGCTGGCGCCCCCAACGCGTCGGCATGCTCACTGTCGCCATCGAGCTGACCAAGGCCCTGGTCGCCGCGCGGGGCGACGACCAGTTCACTCTCCTCTGCAGCCGCGACCGCCCGCCGGCCCTGGCCGGCCTCGACTGCGAGGCAGTGCTGTCGCCCTACCGGCACGAGGTGGCGTTGAAAACGCGCTGGCTCCCCGCGATCGAGGCACAGCTCGATTGCGACGCCATCCTTTACCCCTACTGGCCGAGCCCGCCCAGGCGGCGGCGCGACGCCCCTCCGGCGGTAGTCTTCGTCCACGACCTCGCCTTCAAGCTCAGGCCGGCGGAGGTCCCCTGGCAACAGCGCCTTTATCTGGGGGCGGTCCTCGGCCGCTCGTTGCGAAATGCGGCCGCTGTCCTCGTCCCTTCGGAGGCGACGCGCCGCGACCTGCTCGCCTGCTATCCGATCACCGGGCTGAAGTCGAGGGTCCACGTGGTGCCGGAGGGCGTGTCGCCAGAAGCGCCTCCCGGCCCCCTGCCACCGCGCCTCGAGCCTGGATTCATCCTCGCCGTGGGCACCATCGAGCCTCGCAAGAACTACCCGCGCCTGCTCGCCGCGTACCGCCACCTCCGTCGCGAGTCGGTGCCGCTCCTCCTGGGCGATCGCCCGGGAGTGCCTGAGCTCGTGATCGCAGGCCGGCCGGGTTGGGCGTACGGCGACACCCTCGAGCGGATCAAGGCGGAGCGGGGAGTCCGTTATCTCGGCCACGTCGATGACGCGACGCTCAGCGCCCTCTACCGTTCGGCGGCGATCCTGGTGTTCCCCAGCCTGTACGAGGGTTTCGGGCTGCCCCTGCTCGAGGCGATGGCGCACGGGCTCCCGGCAGTTGTCGGCAATGCGGGCGCCCTGCCCGAGCTGGCCGACGGCGCCGCGATCCTGGTCGACCCCGAGGACGTCCTGTCGATTGCTTCAGGCCTCGAGCGCCTGCTGGCCGATCCGTCATTGCGGGAGAAGCTGGGGGCGGCCGGCAAGCAGAGGGCCGCGGAGTTCACGTGGGAGCGGGCCGCTTCGACGACGCGCGACGTGATGCGGCGAATCGCGCTGTCAGGAGCCAACGTTCCGGCTGGTCGTACGATCTCCTGAGTGTCAAGCTCGCCCACCTCACGTAGCCGTGTGTCCGTGCTGGCGCTGATCGCCGGAGGGACTCACGACTACCCGCGCATGGCGCGCCCGCTGTTGCGCTCGCTCGAGGGCACGCAGCATTTCAACATCGACGTGGCGACGGAGCCGGATCCTTTAGAGGTTGAGGGCCATCAGGTTCTCCTGGTCGCAAGCGATCACCATCTTCGATCCGAACAGGCGGCGCTTCTCACCGATTTCGTGCGCCGCGGCGGAGGTGTCGTTGTGCTTCACGGCACGCTGGCGAAGTGGGCTGAGGGCGGAGATATGAGCGAGCTAGCCGGGTGGGCGCCCACCGGACCGGCGCCGGTGACGGAGCTCGCCGTCCGGGCCGACCGCACCCACACCCTGACGCAGCGGCTGGGGCCGGAGCTGAAGTTCACCGACGAGCTGTATCTCTCCGAAGGGCCGCCCTCGGACGCGGTGGTGCTGCTGCGCACCAACTGGCATTTCACCGAGCAGGTGGTCGCGTATGAGAGAGCGGTCGGCGCCGGGCGTTTCGTGCACATCGGTCTGGGACATCAGGCGTCGACTTACGAGGACCCTTCCTTCCAGAAGCTGCTGCACCGCACGCTGCTGTTCGCGGCTGGCAAGGAGGCGGCGCCGCCGGTAGGGGTGGGGCTGATCGGCTACGGCGCCATCGCCGCTGCGCACGCTACCGCCATCAGCGCCACGTCAGGGCTTCGCCTTCGCGGGATCTGCGACCTGTCCTCCGAGCGCCGCGAGCTCGCGGCTCGCGAGTGGCAAGTGCCAACGCATTCGAGCGCGGAGGAGCTGTTCGACGATCCGGACGTCGAGCTCGTGATCGTTGGTACTCCGCCTAGCGCGCACTCGGACACAGTGCTTGCGGCTCTCGCCGCAGGCAAGCACGTGGTGTGTGAGAAGCCGTTCGCGCTGCGCGTGCAGGAGGTCGATTGGATGATCGACTCGGCCGCGTCACGGGATCGAGTGCTCACTGTGTATCAGAGCCGGCGCTGGGATCCTGACTACGTCGCGCTGCGGGACGTGGTGCGGTCCGGCCGCATTGGCGATCTTTTCTACATGGAGTCATTCATCGGCGGGTACTCGCACCCGTGCGATTTCTGGCACAGCCATGAGCCGGTGTCGGGCGGGACCATCTACGACTGGGGATCTCACTACTTCGATTGGGTGCTGCAGCTTTTTCCCGACGTGGTCAAGACGGTTTCGGCCGTCGGGCACAAAAGGGTGTGGCATGACGTGACGAACTCCGACCAGGTGCGCGTTGACCTCACATTCGAGGGTGGGGCGCAGGCCACTTTCCTGCAGTCCGACATCGCCGCGGCGATGAAGCCGAAGTGGTATCTGCTGGGCACGCAAGGGGCTGTTGTCGGCGAGTGGCGAGAGGAGACGGTGACATCGCGGGGACCAAGTGGCGATCTGATTGAGGAGCGGCTCGCACCGGCCGAGTCGCCTGCGCGTGTGAAGGTGTTGCGGCCCGCTGGGGACGGTGGCTCGCACGAAGAGGTGCTCGTGCTCGCGCGGCGCGATGAGAACGCGTTTTATCGCAACCTCGCGGACCATCTCGCCTGGGACGAGCCGCTGGCGGTGACCCCCGACGAGGCGCGGCGCACGGTGGCGGTGATGGAGGCGGCCTCGCATTCGATTGCGCGTGGCGGCCAGCAGGTGGAGGTCGACATATAGCCTCGCCCCGGCGTTTGGGGTGGGGGGTGCTCGGCGCCGCGGGGATTGCTGACAGCGACGTGCTGCCTGCCATCAGCGCTTCGAGTAACGGGCGTTTGGTTGCAATTGCCAGTCGCGATCCGGCGCGGGCGCGCGCCATGGCCTTGCGGCACTCGATCCCTCACGTCAGTCCCACGTACGAGTCGCTCCTGCATGAACCGGACGTGGACGCTGTCTACATTCCGCTGCACCACAGCGCGCATAAGGAGTGGGCGTTGCGCGCGGCGGCCGCGGGTAAACATGTGCTGTGCGAGAAGCCGCTTGGGATGAATGCCGCGGAGGCAGAGGCGATGGGCGCGGGGGCCGCCAGGGCCGGGGTGCTGCTCATGGAGGCGTTCATGTACAGGTTCCATCCGCGGCCTCGGGAGTTCGTGGCCCAGCTCCGTGACCCGATGTACGTCAATGCGACGTTTGGATTCACTCTGAACGATCCGGCGAACTTTCGGCTGAGGAAGGAGCTGGGCGGCGGGGCGCTGCTCGACGTGGGGTGCTACACGGTGAGCGTGGCACGGTGGATCCTGGGGGAACCGGTCGGGGTGTCGGCGTCAGCGCACCTCTCGGATGGACCTGACGGCGTCGACATGACCGTCAGCGCTCTGTTGCGGTTTACGGGTGGGGCCACGGCCTCGGTGTGGGCGAGCTTCGAGGGACCCGAGGAGCAGGAGCTGACGGTGGTGACGAAAGGTGGGCGGGAGCGGCTGGAGAGGCCGTTTAGCAACATGGAGCCGAACCCTTACCAGCTGATGGTGGAGTCGTTTGGTGCGAGCGTGCTGGGAGGGCAACCGGTAGCGCTGCCGGTGAGCGATTCGGTGGCGAACATGAGGGTGCTGGATTGGATCGCGCGGGAGGCGGGGCTCTGAGCGGCGGCTTGAGCCGGTGGTGATGCGTTGCGTTAGTGTGGCCAGCCAGGGACACAAATGGCCAAAAACGAGCCGATAGGCGAACTGGACGACCGCTTCAGTAGCCCTGGTGCCAGCCCGACACCGTGGGTGCAGGCTCTGGGGTCGCTGTCTGAGGCACAGGTGTTCTGGCTTTCGACTGTGCGGCCAGATGGACGGCCGCACGTCACTCCGGTGCTCGCCGTCTGGAGCGACGATGCGTTGTATTTCTGTACTGGCCCGGACGAGCGCAAAGCCAAGAACCTAGAGCAAAACCTGCAGTGCATCCTTACGACCGGACGTAACGGACTCCATGACGGTGTGGATCTCGTGGTCGAAGGCGCCGCCGCAAAGGTTGAGGACGAGGAAGAGCTCCGACGCGTTGCCGACTCATACGAGTCCAAGTACGCGTCGGACATCATGGCACCCGAAGGCACCTTTTTCGGTTTCGGGGACGCTATCCGAGGAGGCAAGTCGCTGCTGTATCGCGTCACTCCCACGACCGCCTTCGCCTATGGCAAGGGCAATTCGTTCAGCCAGACTCGCTGGCGCTTCTAGGGCTACGCGGTTTTAGGGGTTGTCTCTCGAACCTCGACCGCTGCCGGTTCGGGTGCCGCTTGTCCCTGTACCGCGGCGACCGGGACCAGCTGCCGGAACTTTCGCAACGCCCTCTCCCAATCCCCGAGCATCGCGGCCGCCCGCGCGCTGCCAGTCCGGCGCTCGTGCTCCTCGACCAGCTTGCGCAGCTCGGCTACGTCCTCCGCCGGCACTTCTCGTGCGACCACGCTGTCCGCATTGAGCTGCCGCCACTCTGTGAGATAAGCGACTCCGCCGGTCATGCCCGCACCCGCATTCCAACCCACCGGGCCAAGGGCGACCGCAACTCCTCCCGTCATGTACTCGCAGAAATGGTCGCCCGCTCCCTCCACCACCGCCGTTGCACCCGAGTTGCGCACGCAGAATCGCTCTCCCACGCGGCCCGCCACGAACAGGCGACCGCCCGTGGCGCCGTAACAGATCGTGTTACCCGCGAGGACCGGGTCCTCGCTCGCGTCGTCAGCGTGCGGCCGGATGGCGATGACACCACCGCCCATGCCCTTGCCCACGTAGTCCTGGGCCTCGCCTTCCAGCGTGAGCTCTACGCCCTCGTCGAGAAACGCTCCAAAGCTCTGGCCGGCGCTGCCTGCGTAGCTGCGGGTTTCGCCGGGGCTGAAGGCCGCGCCAACTGTGCGATTGGAGTTGTCGATGCGCCCGCTTGCCGGAGCTGCCGCGGTCGGATCGCCATTGCGCGCCCACTGCCTGCGTCGCGGCAGCGCCTCGTCTGCGGCGCCGAGGACAAAGGAGAGATCGAGCGTGGCGTCCGGGGCAGCCTTGAGCAAATCCGCGTGACCGACCACCTCATCGATCGACCGCGCACCGACACGCGCCAGGTGCTCGCGCGCCTCCTCGGCGATCAGGAACAGGTAGTTGACCACGTGCTCCGGCCTGCCTTCGAACTTGGCGCGCAGGTCTTCGCGCTGCGTGGCGATTCCCGTCGGGCACGTGTTGAGGTGGCACTGCCGCGCCATGTCGCAGCCAAGCGCGACGAGAAGTCCCGTGCCGAATCCGAACTCTTCCGCACCGAGCATGGCCGCAATCACGATGTCGCGCCCGTTGCGCAAGCCACCGTCCGTGCGCAGGCTCACGCGTTCGCGCAAGCGGTTCGCCACCAGCACGCGCTGCGTCTCCGCCAGGCCCAGCTCCCACGGCGCACCCGCGTTTTTGATCGACGACAGTGGCGACGCTCCAGTGCCGCCATCGTGCCCCGATATCAGGATGTAGTCGGCCCGCGCCTTCGCCACGCCGGCCGCGATCGTTCCGACGCCTGCCTCTGAGACGAGCTTCACTCCGATACGTGCTCGAGGGTTGACGGTCTTCAGGTCGTGGATCAGCTGCGCGAGGTCTTCGATCGAATAGATGTCGTGGTGCGGCGGCGGCGAGATGAGCTGCATTCCCGGCTGCGCGTGGCGCAGACGAGCGATGAGGCTCGTCACCTTGATGCCCGGCAGCTGCCCGCCCTCGCCGGGCTTCGAGCCCTGCGCGATCTTGATCTCCAGCTCATCCGCGCGCTTCAAGTAGCGCGGGGTCACGCCGAACCGTGCGGACGCGACCTGCTTGACCCTGTTGTCTCGTCGCGCGCCGTCGCTGTCGTCGTAGGTCATCGGGTCCTCGCCGCCCTCGCCCGAGTTCGAGCGAGCTCCAATCTGGTTCATCGCGATGGCAAGTGCCTCATGCGCCTCCGGTGACAGCGCGCCCAGGGACATCGCGGTGCTCACGAATCGTTTGACTATCTCCGACGCCGGCTCGACAGCCTCCAGCGGAACGGGTAGGCGGGCATCCTTGATCCGCAGGAGCTCCCTGAGCGATTGAGGACGGTCAGCACTCGATAGGCGCCGCCACTCGCGGTACGCGTCCTGGTCACGCGATTGGGCCGCCTTCTGTGCCGCACGCACTGCCAGCGGGTTGTACGCATGGTGCTCACCTGCCTTGCGGAATCGAACGCGGCCGTGATCTGGTAGAGCCTCCGGGTTGACTGGCACACGTGCCCGTGCAAGCTGCTCGATGTCCGATAGGTCGGCGCCACCGATGCGTGACGGCACGGCGGGGAAACAAAGCTCCATCACCTCTGCGCCCAGGCCGAGCGCCTCGAGCACCTGCGCCCCTCGATAGCTGGCGACGCATGAGATGCCCATCTTCGCCATCACCTTGAGAAGGCCAGCTTCCAACGCCTTGCGGTAACGAACCTCGCCTTCGTTGTCTGGCGCGCCCGGCTCCGCAGCGGCGCCGGCCGTGGCCAGCGCGAGGTAAGGGTGGACAGCCGTGGCGCCGATTGTGATGAGACAGGCGACATCGTGGACATCGACCACGTCACCGGCGATCGCAACCACATCCTTGGCCATGCGCTCGCCGCGCACCAGGAGATGCTCATGGATCGCGCCCACCGCAAGCGCCATCGGAATTGGCAGCCGTTGTGGTCCCGCGCGCCGATCGCTCAGCGCGATCACGCCGTCTACCTCGTCGGCATCGCGGCACAGCCTGCTCAGCGCCTCGCCGATGGTCTCGTCCGGTGCGCACGTCGCGTCGAGGACCGCTGCCTCTTCCAGCACGCGGGCCAGCTCGCCCGCGCCAAGCACCGGCGACTCCAGCTCGAGGAGTTTCTTGGCGCCGGGCACCGCAGGGTGGTGCCGCCGGCGAAGCTCGAGCTCAGCGCCGCCCTCAGGTTCCAACGTGTCCCGCCTCGCGCCGACGAGCACGCGCAGCGACATCACGGCCTTCTCCCGCAGGGGATCGATCGCCGGGTTTGTCACCTGCGCGAAGCGCTGGCGCAGGTACCCGTAGATGCGGCGGGGCGTGCGGCCCAGCGAAGCGATCGGGATGTCGTCTCCCATCGAGTAGACAGGCTCCGCTCCGGTCTCGGCCATCGCGGCAACGACGAACTTCACATCCTCTGAGCCCCAGCCGTGAAGACGGTGCTGAGCTGGGATGTCGTCAGGGGCTTCGACCTCGATGTGGTGTCTTTCAACTGGCACGAGGACGCGGTCGGCGAGAAGTCCGTAATCGTGCCGGCCAGCGGCGCGCTCTTTTGCGTCTACGTCGCGCAGGATAGATCCATCACGCGTGTCGACCAGCAGCATCTGGCCTGGCCCAAGCCGCCCTCGCTCGACGACATCGCCCGGCGCCATTGTCACGACGCCGGCTTCGGAGGCGGCGGCGACGAGGCCGTCTCGCGTTCGCTGCCATCGCAGTGGTCGCAGGCCGTTGCGGTCGAGCGCAGCGCCGACGACGACACCGTCGCTGAACGCCAGCGCCGCCGGCCCATCCCACGGCTCGAACCGGATCGACTGGTATCGGTAGAAGTCGCGAACAGTCGATGCGAGGTCGCCGCGGCCCTCCCACGCATCGGGGACGAGGCTCATCAGCGCCTCGGACACCTCCCAACCCCTGTTCACCAGCAGCTCGAGCACGTTGTCGAGCGACGCGGAGTCGGAGCCCTCGGGCCATACCACGCCCCGCATCTCGGGCTCGAGCTCGGCTTCCCGGGCCCTCATCCACGCGCGGTTCCCGGTGACAGTGTTGATCTCGCCGTTGTGCGCCAGCATCCGGAACGGCTGGGCCAAT
>DATCPW010000268.1:0-4586 GCA_036569865.1 Candidatus Dormiibacterota bacterium | reverse complement strand
TAGTAGGTGCGGTAGACGTACCCGCCGCCACCCAGCGATACCGCCAGTAGGAGGACGATCAGGATAATCAGCAGCAAAGCCACAGAAGTCACCTCCGTTTAGGAGCATTAGTACCACGATTATGGAGGGCACCTCGATGGGCGAGATCAAGAACAAGGTCGCCGGAAACCTGAAGAAGGCAGCCGGCCGAGCCACGGGCAATCGAGACCTGGAGGCCCGCGGCGAGGGCCAGAAGACGGTCGGCAAGGTCCAGGAAGTCGGTCGCAAGGCCAAGGGCGAGGTCCAGGAGGCGATCGGCAAGGTCAACGGTAGCACCGCGACCAAGGCCAAGGGGAAAGCGAGGCGAGGGTGAGCGCTTAGCGCTTCTGCTCGCGGCCGCTTGAGGGCATGACCGATCCCGGTAGCTAGGTCGGTTACAACGACCGCTGGCGTGCCCGGACCGAGTAGCGTCGCAACAGGACCAGGACCGCGGCCTCAGCGGCACTGAGCTGATCGACGCCGCGGATCACGTCGTCGCGCCCGGCAAGCGCCGACAGTAGGCTGCCGTCGAAGTATCCGTCGACGCGGGCCAGGGTGGCTCTGGTTGCCTGTGGGTTCGCGGTCGGAACCGTCGCTACCCGGCTCCCGCTGCGCGGTCGATACCTGTTCAACTGGGACGCGCTGCAGTTCGCACTCGGCATCCAGCGCTTCGATCTGGCTGCGCACCGACCGCATCCGCCGGGCTACATCGGATATATCTACCTCGGCCGGATGCTCACCCATCTAACCGGCGCGACCATCGAGTCGGTCCTCACGGCGGTCAGCATCGCAGGCGAGGCTGCCACCGTTGTCGGGCTGTGCCGCGGAAGAGCCGTTTTAGCATCCGGCAGCATGCCGGTCTGGCCGCCTCGTCCTCCCTCGGTTTCTTATTAGACGGACTTTTGCCGCCCTACGGGGTCAGACCGATCGTCGACCCTGAACGAAGTGAAGGATCACCAGGATGATCACGATGATCAGCAGGATGTGGATAAGGCTGCCACCGACGGGAACCACGATGAACCCCAGCAGCCAGAGAACGAGCAAGATCAACGCGATTGCGAGCAGCATTCGAACTCCTTCAATGGGTGGATGCTGGCTCTACATTAGATCAAAAGACGCTCACGATTGGAAGGCGGTCGCGGTCTGCAGAGCCCCCTGCCTCGAAGCCCAACTCGCGACCGAAGGGTCATCTGGCGACCGGCGTTAAGAGGTCTCCACCACGTCTACGCGAGGGCAGCCTGAGATGCGGATGGCTTATTGCCCCCCTTCAGCGCATCAACGGCTACAAGACCGTCGGTGCCGGCGTCTCCAACGCGGCCAGCGGCGTCATCTTCTTCTTCTTCGCGTCGATCTCATGGCCCCACGCGGTGGTGCTGGCGGTGTCCAGCCTGGTCGGCGGCAGCCTGAGCGCTGCGCTCGGTCGCCGCCTCCCGGAGGCGCCGCTGCGAGCCGGGATCGCGATCTTCGGCCTCCTCGTGGCGGCGCGGCTGGCGCTGAACATCCGTCTCTAGCCGGGCGTTCCTCGCTACTGGCCGGTCACCAAATCAGCGAGCCCTAGCGAGCCTTCGCCTGACTTCTGCCGACGAGGACGCCCAAGAACCAGCCGAGCAATCCCAGCGCAAGCGCTATCGGAAACGGGACACCCGCCGACCGCGCATCCCCGGACCCGCGGCCCTCAGGCGATTCGTCTCGTCCCTGCTGCTGCTTCACAGCGTCCGCGGGCCGAGGAGGCGCCTCGCCCCGTCCGGGCTCGGTCGCGGCCAGCCCCCGGGCCTCCGGCTCACCAATAACCCGCATCCGATTGAAGACCGCGCCAAGCAGCAGGATTTGGCTGAAGAAGTACAGCCATGCGGCCAGCAGGAAGAACAGCGCAAACTGCTGTCCGTAACTGTTGAAACCGTGCGCGACCTTGGAGTAGATCGGAAAGACCAGCGTTAGGACCTCGAGGAGAATGCCTGCGAGCAGCGCTCCCGGCCAAACGTCCTTGAGGCCAAAGGTACGGTTGGGGACGAAGCGGTAGATGGCGATCAGAAGCGCCACCATCGCGATGACGCCGATGACCAGGCCGCTGACTGGCATGAACGGAAGAAAGCCGGCGGCGTTGTTCGCCGCGATAGCGACGACACATGCGGTGAGGAATACCACCGTCATGACCAGTCCCATCAGGCGCTGGCGGAGCATGTCGCGCTGCGTGGTGCCGAAGATCTGGGTCAGGGCGAATTCCATCGATGCGAAAAGCCCAGTGCCGCTCCAGATCAGGCCTATAACGGACACTATTCCCAGGAGCCCTGCGTGCTGTTTCACGCCGCCGAGTGCCTTGAGGAGCTCGGCATGTGCGTCGGCAGGGAAAACTCCAACCAGAGCGCTCTGGAACTTCTCTTGCGTCCCCGGATCGTGAATCACAAACCCAATGATGCTGAGGATGCCGAGCACCAACGGGAACATCGTAAGGAAGGCGTTGAAGGCCAGACCAGCCCCGAAGTTGCCCGCCTTACTGGCACCGTATGCCTTGATGGTCTTCGCCGGCAATGAGGACTTGACAGTTTCAAGAAAGCCACTGCTTCGTTTCTCAGAGCGCTTATCGACCTCGGTCGAGACTGCGCCCTGCGTGGCAACGTGCGCCTGCGTCATATTTCACCTCCGCCCTGGCAATCGCTGAGCAAGAGTCGGCAATGACTCTCGTCGCAACAAAGAAGTGTGAACTTGTTATCGCTGATATCAACGGACATGTGTATAATCCGCGGGTTCCGGCGGGCCCATGGTTGAGTTGCTGCCGTGGGGATCGGTCAGTCTGACTGGCGGCGCGAGCCACCGCCAGTCACCAGCTTCTTAAACCTGCCGAGTGCGAATGGGGTGGCCGTGGCTGCGGCCTTCTGGGCGAAGTCGACGAGGATTTTCTCATGGAGAGGCCGGGAGTCCTGGAGTTCCTTCTTCAGTACTCTGCGGAGGTTCTGGCGCAGATCCATGCGCTTTCTCTCCAGTTCGTCCTGCACCTTCTTGGGCGCGTCCGCGAGCGCGCGCAACCGCCCCGTCGGGCTCCGAGCTGCCGCGCGTTGACGCAGCTTGACCGCGACGACAACGCCAATCCCTCCGACGGCGAGCCCCGCGCCGATGAGCAGGGCAAACTTGGCGATCCGGACTGGACGCTGCGCGGCGGCCTTCAGTGTCACCACATGGTTCGTCATCACCGCCCGCAGCTGGACTATTTCGTCGCGGGTTTGAGCTGCTGTTTGGCCCATTCCAGATCCTCCTTGACTGACTCGATGGCCTGAGTCGGCACGGCGATTTTCAGCCGCGCCTTGCCCACCACGCCCAGCACGACCGCGGCCGCAAGCCAGATGAGACACACGATCGCGGCAGCCAGGACATGGTTGGGGAAAAGCTGGATCCCCAAGACCAGCGCAAATATCAGCGTCAGCAACGCGCAGAGCCCAGCGCCCCCCAACATCGCAGCTGCTAGCGCGTTGCGCTTCACCAGCTCGATCGTCTCCTGCTTCAGCAGCGCGATCTCCAGCTGGACCAAGCGCCCCGTGTCCTGGGCTAGGTCCTCGATCGAATGCGTGACCGACTGTCCCGCCGATGGCTCGCTGCCCCGAAAGAATGCCAAGATCTCACCTCCCGCTAAGTTGCGCTTCCTGATTGCACGTTCGGACTTGCGCTTCCGCCGCTTAGGAACCGGCTGCGTTGGCGAGAAACCGAAGTTTTCTCACCACCTCTCCCGTCAGTTTTTGGGGCGCGGCTTTGTAGCCACTCCTGTGCTCGCGTTGTCGTCGGCAGTGGCTTTCTCCACCAGCTCACCAACGGCCGAGGTCACCGACGACGCTGCGCTAGCGGCCTGGCGCGAGGCTTCCTGCACTTGACCGGAGGCTGTGCGGGCACCCTCAAGCACATCGTCCTTGTTCTCATTCCAAAGGTGCAGCGCCTGCCGGCGTCGCTGCTTTCCACTGACCGGGTCCAAGAAGAACATGGCGCCCGCTCCGAGCGCCGCTCCCAACAGCAACCTCTTCATTAGTTCACCTCCGACGACGCCAGCCACCACCGCACATGCACTGTGGACCCAACCAGTCTAGGCCAGCAGCCACCTGGCTCGCGGCTTCGAACCGGCTGCGGGGCATCGGCCGTATCGTGTATTCGGGGTCGTAACAACTTCAGCAAGACGGATGGGGCGGGTCCAGTTGGGGCCGCGCCAAAAGAGTCGAGCCCCTTGAGCTCGCCCACCGCGATCGGCACGCCGATCACCCGGAGCGGAAGGATCTCCTGAACTGAAACCGTCCTCGATTACCGCTGCCGGAACCCGCCGACGCACTTGCTCCACCGCCGGCGTCCGAGACGGGGTAGACTGCGCACCATGGGCATTCTCGAAATCATCATCATCGTGATCGTGATCCTGGCCGTGCTGGGGTTTTTTGGGAGAGGCCGTCTGCGGCGGTGAGCTCGCGCGATTAGCCCCTCCGCGCTGAAGACTTCGCCAAGGGTTACATCACCAATCAGCAGGTCGCGGTCGGTGTGAAGAACGGCCTCGATCCATTGCCCGCGCCACGGCATCGAGTTGCGGCGCTGCTCCAGCA
>DATCPW010000267.1:0-4183 GCA_036569865.1 Candidatus Dormiibacterota bacterium | reverse complement strand
TCGCGCGACCTTGTCTTCTGGGATCCGGTTGCGCAGGAAGCCGTGCTGGAGGTCGTCGCCGAACGCCGCCTGGTGACCAGGGACCAGCCGAACCCGCCCTGGTCGGCAACGGTTCGTCAGTGGTGGGCGCGCCTGCAGAACATTGAGGGCAGCTGGAAGGTGGTCGACGAAGAGGACCTCCCACCCGACCGGTGGCGCACAGGCTCGCCAGGGCTCTAGGCGCTCTCTCTTGCGCCGAGCGAGCGTCGAAGCTGTTCGATCTCGAGATCCCACAAGGCTATCTTCTGTTCGCGCGCCCAACTTTCGTGCTCCTCGAGGAGCAGTCGGGCTTCGTCGAGTGCTCCGCGCTGCACGAGCGATTTCACCAGCGCCAAGCCGATGTCGGTCTTCATCCAGTTGTATTCGGTCTGGGCAACCGCGCTGACAGCCCGCCGCCGAGCGGCCTCGGCCTCGGCATGGCGGCCCTGGGCTTCTCGAATCAGGCCGAGCTGGTCGTATGCCTCGGCAATGGCGGTCACGTCATCTTCATGAAGGTAGGTCAGAGCGCGGTTGATATAGCCCTCGGCGGCTTCGATCTCTCCAAGCTGAACTGCAGCTCTCGCGCGCAAGCCGAAGAGCTCGCTGCGATTCCATCGCTCGCCGCTTGTTTCGCTAAGTTCCAGTGCGCGATCCAGAACTGAGGCAGCTTCGGCGGACCTACCCCGGAATACAAGCGCGCGCCCCAGGAATCGCAGCGCGCTGACGAGGTACTGGACAGCGCCGGCATCCTCGGCGGCGGCGAGAAATTCTCGATGCGCACTCTCCGCGTTAACGACATCGCCCATGAGAAAAGACCTGCCGGCGCGCTGCATCATCGCCCCCAGCGCGACGTTCCTGAGCCCCAGCGTAGCCGCCATCTGCTCGGCTTCCGCGATATGACGTTCAGCCGCCGGCTGGTTTCCCCTCATCCCTTCCGCGGGGGTCAGGCGCACCAGGAGGGCCGCCACGTGAGCCGAATCGCCGATCGCCCGCGCTTGCGCGAGGAGCTGTTCGTTGAGCTCTATGTATTCGCTGAGCCGGCCGAGTGACCAGAAGTGGTTGGACCCTATGTGCCGTGCTTCGATTTCGCCCGATATGTCGCCGGCTTTGCGGCACGCTTCGACAGCGCGCTCGACCACACGGTCGAACTCCTCGAGATCCTCCATACCGGCAAAGTTCGCGATCCAGGCCTCGCTGAGCCGGGCCCGCGCCACCACTTCGGGCAGCCCAGCCTCCTCGGCCAGGTGTGCCGCGCCGCCAAGTGTCTCGGCAGCGGCCGGATAGTCGGCAATGATCATCAGTCGCTCTGCCTCGAGGAGCGACAGTCGAGCGCGAAACTTGAGCCCGCCCCCATCCTCCTGATGTGCAGCCGCACTCCGGGCGTTTTTCAGCGCGGCCTCGAGCGTTGTCAGGTCCCGCCGGTTAGCGGCACGGTCGCCGGCCGCCAGCGACCATTCGAGGGCGCGCACGGCGCGACGTTCCAGCAGGTCGCCCTCGACGCCAACCTCGATCGACATGGTCAGCGCCCTCTCAGCGTGGTGGGCCAGGATCTCCGTGAGTGTCTGGGCCTCGGCGGCCTCTGTCTCGAGGTTGGTCCCGAAAGTGTCGTGCAGAGCCGCTCGTTCCGATTTCGGAAGTGAGGCGTACGCCGCGTCGCGGATAAGAATGTGGCGGAAAGCCATCTCTTCCCGAGTCCCGTCTCCACCCGTCACCAATCCCTTTCGACGCAGCGAGTCCAGCAGGGCTTCGGCGTCGGCGCCTCCAGCCAATGCCCAGACCTGCGCAACCTCGAAGCGCTCGCCGACCACGCTCGCCGCCTGAAGCACGCTCTTCTCGGCATCGGGCAGGCTGTCGAGGCGCGCTGCGAGCACGGCCTGGATGCTGTGCGGCACGCGGATCTCGCCCATCGGCCCGGCCGCACGCCAGCTGTCCCCATCGCGAACGAGGCGTCCTTCGTCGATGAGCATCTGGATGAATTCCTCGCAGAAGAGGGGCGTGCCGGCTGAGCGCTCGACGATTTCCGCTCGCAGCTCCGCTGGCAGCGCCTCGATCTCCAGCAGACGCGAAATGAGGGTGCCGGTCTCTGTGCGCGTGAGGGGGTCGAGGGTGATCGTGGTGGAGTTTGCCTGTCCGGCGCCCCAGCCCCGGCGGGCCTCCAGGAACTCGGGTCGCGCGATGCAAATCAGAAGGATGGGCACGTCGGATGCGCGCTCGATGAGCTGCTCGAGAGTCTCGACGACCGGCGGCTCGGCCCACTGGAGGTCGTCGACGACCACGATCAACGGCCCATGGCGAGCGATCGCGTCAAGGCAGTTGCGTATGCCCCAGCCGATCTCCTTATCGACCCGGGCGGCGGTGGTGTCAGGCATCCCTACGGCAGGCGTAAGCAACCCCATCATCACCGCCAGTCGCGAACGGATGGCCGGCAGCTGCTGTGCGTCCTCGAAAAGCGCAACCAGCCACTTGTCCAATTTGGCAAGAGCTATGTCGTGCTCATCGGCGCGCGTTATCCCCGTGTCTGCCATGACCATCTCGACCACCGGCCAGTAGGTGACTCCTCGTCCGTAAGGCAAGCAGCGGCCGCGTAGCAACGTCGCGCCTGAACCTGCGAGCGAGGCCAGGGCCTCGCTCACGAGGCGCGACTTTCCGACTCCCGCGGATCCGACCAGGGTGAAGAGATGAGGGCGCCGATCGGTCGCCGTGCGTGCGTATGTATCCAGCAGCAATCGGAGCTCTCGATCGCGACCGACCAGCGCGGCCTGCAAGCCCTCCACCCCGCGCGCCTGCGCCGGCACCTGCGAGCGCGGCCGACGAGCGCGAAACGCGACCAGTGGCTCGGACTTCCCCTTGGCGGTAACCGGCTCGCGCGCCTCGTACTCGATGACGTTGCGCGTAAGGCGCTCTGTCAGGTGGCCGACGACGACCTCGCCAGGTTCAGCCCCCTGCTGGAGGCGGGCTGCGACATTGACCGCGTCGCCGCTGACCATGAACTGGCGGTCGTCGCGCGCGGCGGTGACGGCCTCGCCGGTGTTGACCCCGACGCGCACGGGCAGGTCGGCGGCTCCGTCCCTGATCTCGATGGCCGCCCGAACAGCACGCTCCGCATCGTCGTCGTGGACTGCCGGCACGCCGAAAACGACCATTGCCGCGTCGCCGGCAAACTTCTCTACCGTGCCTCCGTACGCGTTCGAGATGTCGACTATGCGCTGGAAGTAGCGGGCCATGACCGAGCGCACGACCTCAGGGTCGGTCTGGGCTGCCATCGCGGTGGAGCCCACGACGTCGGCGAAAAGCACCGTCACGACCTTGCGCTGCTCGCGCACGACGCGATTCTAAGGTCGGCGTTAACGGGCAGGGTTCTTTCCGCCTCCACGGGTTCTTAGGCTGCGTCGACGTGAGACGTGCCGTTGCGGCGATCGCCGCCCTGATCCTGGGGCTCCATCCAGCCCCCGTTGCCGCCGCATCAGCGTGGGGAAGCGCCATGTACGGCGATCCGCCGGGGTGGTGCACCAACTTCTCGGACATGTGGGTCGCCACGGTTGTAACCAACGATCCGCACGTCGGCACCAACCCTGAGCAGAACACCTTCTACGGCTTTCATCCCAACCCCGGTTACGACGACTGGTACGGGTACTTCTACGGCGACTTCAGGGGAACGCCGGGCGATACCTCAGGCTGGGTCAAGCTGCTGCACGAAAACTACCCCGACCACCACCACTGGAACTTCGCCAACAACGGTTGGTCAGTCCATGGGCATGCAAAGGAGTACCTGGCCTATTACAACTGGACGTTCGGCGGGCAATGCGGGATTGGCGCTTACGGCAACGGATCGCCGCCGCCTTTCATGGCTGACCAGTACGGCTACCCGGTCGTCGACATCTACGTCGACTCGCGTCCGCCGTATCCGCCACAACCGCGCGTGACCGACATCTCGACAGACTCCATCTCTTTCACCTGGGATCCAGTCGGCGATCAGGGGGACGGGGCAGGCAAGGACTTCTTCGCCTCGGGGATGGGCCAGTACTCTTCTTGGCTGACGCTCGGGACCTCGACCACACGTCTACAGGCGGCCACGACGCGGTCTCCTCGCACGCTCACTCAGTCGAACGTGAAAGCGGGGGAGAAGGCATGCGTTCACGTCGTCGCAAAGGACAGGCTCTTGAAT
>DATCPW010000266.1:0-5822 GCA_036569865.1 Candidatus Dormiibacterota bacterium | reverse complement strand
CCCGGCACCATCGAGTGGGAATAGCCTGGGGTAGGGCCGGAGATGCCAGCCGGATCTTCGGCGCCCATGCGGCCCATCTGCGTTGTTGCGGCCTCCGTTGCTCGCTTACGCATCAATGATGCGCGCGCTCCGCTACTCGGCCGCGCCTAGCAGCTGGACCACCTGGACACCGAATCTCTCGGCCGGCCCACCGGCCCCACCCCAAGTAGCGCGCCGGTGAAAGTGCTCGTGGTCGGTTCGGGCGCTCGCGAGCACGCGCTGGTTTGGAAGTGCGTGCAATCAGAGCTCGTGGAGCGCGTTTACTGCGCCCCCGGCAACGGTGGCACCGGCGGCATGGCGCGAAACGTTCCGATCGGCGTCTCCGACGTGGTGCGGATCGTGGGCTTCGCCAAGCGCGAGCGGCTGGGCCTGGTCATCCTCGGGCCGGAGGCGGCGGTCGACGCCGGCGTCGGCGACGCGCTCCGCAGCGCCGGTTTCAACGTCTTCGGACCGAATCGCGGCGCGGGGCGTATCGAGTCGAGCAAGTCGTATGCCAAGCAGCTGATGGTCCGCGCCGGAATCCCGACTGCGGAGTTCGAGGTCTTCACCCAGCCGCAACCGGCGAAGGCATGGGCGGCCAAGCGCGACGGCCGCGTTGCGGTCAAGGCGGACGGACTCGCGCGCGGCAAGGGGGTCGTCGTCTGCACGAACGTCGCCGAAGCGGATGCAGCAATTGACGCGATGCTCGTGCAGGGAAAGTTCGGCCGCAGCGGCGCCACGGTCGTGGTCGAGGAGCTCCTCGAGGGGCCCGAGCTTTCGTTGCTCGCGGTGACCGACGGAACCGACGTGATACCCCTCGCCCCGGCTCGCGATTTCAAGCGGGCACATGAAGGCGACAGGGGGCCGAACACCGGCGGCATGGGAGCCTACTCGCCGCCCCTCGGAGTCGATGACGCATTGGTGACCGAGGTTGTCGAAACCGTGCTGCGCCCGGCCGTACGCGAGCTGGCCGCCTCCGGCGATGAGTTTCGGGGAGTGCTGTATGCCGGCCTGATGCTCACGAAGTCCGGCGTTCGGGCCATCGAGTTCAACGCGCGGTTTGGCGACCCCGAGGCGCAGGCGGTGCTCCCGCGCCTCGAATCGGACCTCGTCGCGCTCGCGCTGGCCTCCTCGAAAGGTACGCTGGCATCGTTTCCCGACCTCCGCTGGAGCCCCAAGGCGTCGGTCGCGGTCGTCGTCGCTTCTGCCAATTACCCCGATGACGCAGCCATGACGCTTGGGCTGCAGATCCGCGGCCTGGCCGAGATTCCGCGCGGCGCCCTGATTTTCCACGCGGGCACGAAGTTCGAGCCGGGCAGGGGCCTGGTGACCGATGGCGGCCGTGTCGTGACGTCCGCCGCCCTCGGCGAAACTGTGGCGGAAGCCCGTGAGAAGGCGCTGGCAGGGGCCCGGCAGGTACGATTCCCAGGGGCCTTCTTTAGATCGGACATTGCTGAGGAGGCGGTTTAGTGAACGCAGTTGTCGGCGTTATCCTCGGCTCCAAGTCAGACCTTCCACTCATGGAGTCGTGCGTCAAAGTGCTCGATGAGCTCGGCATTGCGCACGAGGTGAAGGTCTGTTCGGCGCACCGCAACCCCCGTGGGGTCATGGAATGGGCCACGTCTGCCCGCGGACGCGGCATCAAAGTTGTGATCGCCGCGGCAGGCGGCGCCGCCCACCTGCCTGGCGTGGTGGCTGCATGGACCGACCTGCCCGTCATCGGCGTGCCGGTGCCCACCCAGCACCTCGGCGGCGTCGACTCCCTGTACTCGATAGTGCAGATGCCCGCCGGCATCCCCGTGGCCACGGTCGCCATCGGCGAGGCCGGGGCCAAGAATGCCGCGTGGCTGGCTGCGCGCATCATCGGCTTGAGCGACAGAGGTGTCGAAGAGCGCCACGGTGAAAAGCGCGCAGCGCTAGCCGGACCGTGATGGCAAAAAAAGCGCCAAGGCTGCGACTGGTCGACACCACCTTTCGAGACGCCCAGCAATCGCTGCTGGGAGGACACCTGCGCGGTGACGAGATAGTGCCGATCGCCGCGAAGATGGACGCGATCGGCTTCACCGCCATGGAGGCTTTCGGGGGCGCGACCTTCGAGACCCAGGTCCGCCGTCGCGAGAATCCGTGGGAGTACCTGCGAGATCTGGCCAAGGTGACGCCAAACACCCCGATCCAGGCGCTGATCAGAGGCCAGAACCTGCTCGCAAATCGCAATTTTCCAGACGATGTGGTCGAGCTGTTCGTCAAACACGCGGTCAAATGCGGTGTCGACGTGTTTCGAGTTTTCGACCCTCTCAACGATCTGCGGAACATGGAGGCGACCGTCGGCGCCGCCCTGAAGGCCAAGAAGAAGGTCCAGGGCGCTCTCAGCTACGCCATCTCTCCCGCGCACAACATCGAGCTGTGGTGCTCGCTGGCCAAGGGCTTGGTCAACATGGGCTGCCACGAGGTCGTGGTCAAGGACACGTCAGGCCTCCTCAGCCCCCAGGCGACCTGGGAGCTTGTCACCGCGCTCAAGGAGACCGTCGACGTTCCCATTGACGTCCATTCGCACTGCTCCAGCGGCATGGCGCCGATGGCGTACATGGCCGCAGTCGAGGCCGGCGCGCAGATCCTCGATGTTGCGATGTCGCCGCTTGCGTGGGGTACATCGCAGCCCGCGGTCGAAAGCGTGGTTGCCGCACTGAAAGGGGGCGAGTACGACACCGGTCTTGATCTGGCAACGATGTGGGATGCTCAGCACGACGTCGAGGTCCTCAAGCGAAAGCACATCGAAGACCTGAGCCCCGTTGCGGACCGTGTGGACGCCAGCATCCTGCGGTACCAGATGCCGGGCCTGATGCTCGAGGACGTCCACCGGCAGCTGGCCGAGCGCAATGCGTCAGGTCGTCTCGCCGAGGTGTTGGAGGAGGCCAACCGCGTGAGGCTGGAGCTCGGATATCCACCCCTGGTCGCGCCGATCCGGCAGATGATCGCCACCCAGGCTGTCTACAACGTGATCGGCGGCGACCGCTACGCGACGGTGACCCAGGAGTTGAAGGATTACCTGCAAGGTCTTTACGGCAGGCCTCCCGTTCCTGCCGATCCCGAGCTACGCAGGCTGGTCCTCGGGCGCGAGGAGCCAATCACCATTCGCCCCGCCGACCTGCTCGAGCCGCAGGTCGGGGCGGCGCGGATGCAGCTCAAGAAGATGGGCTACGAGCCGACCGACGAATCCGTTCTCATCCACCTTTTGTTTCCGAACCTTGCGCCCGACTACCTGCGCGGCCCCGAGCCCGAGGCAGCGCCGAAAGCTCCCACGCGCTCGGTATCGACTGAGCCGGTTGCGGCAGCGCCCGATCCTCCCGCGCCACCGCCGGCGCAGCCTGCTGCCTCCGTCGCCGCAGAGTTCGACGTCGAGGTCGAGGGTGAGATCTTCAAGGTCCGGGTCAGCGGAGCCGGGATGACGGTTACACCAGGTGCCGCGGCCGGTACGGCGTCCGCTGCCCAACAGAGCCCACCGCCTCGCACCGGCGAGGGCACAGTGATCGCCCCGATGCAGGGCCTCATCG
Source organism: Candidatus Dormiibacterota bacterium (assembly GCA_036569865.1). GTDB lineage: Bacteria > Chloroflexota > Dormibacteria > Dormibacterales > Dormibacteraceae > Palsa-872. Next base: position 2,253 of record DATCPW010000266.1, on the reverse strand, counting down.
TCAAGCTGCCGGTGAAGGCAGGCGACGAGGTCAAGCTTGGCGATGTGGTCGCCGTGCTGGAGGCGATGAAGATGCAAAACGACATCGTCACCACGGTCGCCGGAAAGGTGCGCGAGGTCTACGTCAAGGAGGGTGAGGTGGTCACTCCGAGCCAGCCCCTCCTCGCCGTCGGATGAAGCGAAAACTTTTTAAGAAAGTCCTCATCGCCAACCGCGGCGAGATCGCCATCCGCGTAATGCGAGCGTGTCGCGAGCTCGGCATCGCGACCGTTGCTGTCTACTCCGACGCCGACCGTAACGCGATCCACACTCGCTACGCCGACGAGGCACATCACATCGGTGGCGCGCCTCCCGGCGAGTCGTATCTGCAGCTCGAGCGCATAGTCAAGGTCGCCCACGACTCCGGCGCCGAGGCGATCCATCCCGGCTATGGATTTCTATCAGAGAAGCCAGCATTCCCCGACGCGTGCGAGGCCGCGGGGATCAAGTTCATCGGACCGCCGGCCTCGGCGATGCGTGCGCTTAGCTCCAAGGTGTCGGCGCGCCAGATGGCGGTGGCGAACGGCGTTCCGGTGACGCCAGGCACTGGCGCGATCTCCAATCCGAATGAGGCCGCCGCAGCGGCCAGGGAGATCGGCTTTCCGGTGATGGTGAAGCCGTCAGGCGGCGGCGGTGGAATCGGGATGAAGGTGGTTGAATCGGAGGCCGAGCTCATGGCGGCGATCGAGAGCAGCGCCCAGGCCGCGCGGTCGGCATTCGGAGACGGGACCGTCTACCTGGAGCGATACGTTCGCAAACCGCGCCATGTCGAAATCCAGGTCATCTGCGACAGCCACGGCAATGCGGTGCACCTGGGCGAGCGCGAATGCTCGATCCAGCGGCGCCATCAAAAGATCATGGAAGAGACCCCCTCGCCGGTGGTGACGCCACAGATCAGGTCGGCGATGGGCGAGGCCGCGATCCGCGCAGCGAGAGCCGCCGGCTATGTCAATGCAGGAACTGTCGAGTTCATCTTCAGCGACGGCGAGTTCTATTTCCTCGAGGTCAACGCGAGGCTCCAGGTCGAGCATCCGATCACCGAGGCGGTGACTGGCGTGGACCTCGTCAAGGAGCAGATCCGCATCGCCGCCGGCATGGAGCTGAGCTTCACGCAGGAAAGCGTGAGCTGGACCGGCCATGCCATCGAGATGCGGATCAACGCGGAGGACCCGCTGCGGAAGTTCATGCCCAACCCGAAACGGATCTCACGGTGGGTGGCGCCGGCGGGCCCTGGAGTCCGCGTCGACTCCGGATTCGGCCCAGGCTCAGAGGTGCCTCCCAACTACGACTCGTTGGTGGCGAAGCTGATCGTCCATGGCAGCGATCGCGCCGAGGCGATCGCTCGCGCGAGTCGCGCCCTGCGCGAATTCGTGGTGGTCGGACCGGCGACGACAATCAGCTACCACCGGGCGATCCTTGAGAGCCCGGACTTCCGCGCGGGCAAGCTCAGCACACGCTTCATCGAGGAGCATCCCGAGCTCGTCGACCAGGCGAAGAAGTACGCGAGCGACACGTCGCCATTCGACTATGGCGCCGACCCGCGCCACGTCGCGGCCGCGGCCGCCGCCGTGGCTGTGTTGGCGCAGAAGCACTGAGCAAGCTCGAGCATCCGGCCGGCGGCAGGCCGTTCGAGGTCGTGGCCACGTCCACCGCGGGAGCGTCAGGCCCATTCACGCTGCGCGAGGACATGATTCGTTTTCCCGAGGGCCCCGAGGCTCGCTATACCGTGCTCGTCAACCCCGACTCGGCATTCATAGTTCCGTACTTCGAGAACGGCGACACCATGCTGGTGCGCCAGTGGCGCCACGCGTGGGACGCCTCATCCTGGGAGGTCCCAGCCGGTACTTTCAACGGCGATGAAGACCCTCTGGATTGCGCGAAGCGTGAGCTGGCCGAAGAGACGGGGCTGATCGCGGAGCAATACACCTCGCTCGGAGTCGTGCACGGAGCCGCGTTTCTGACCGGCCGTGCGCACATGTTCCTTGCCCGGTCGATCACGCAATCGGACAGGAACCCTGAGAGCTATGAGCAGGACATGGAGGTGCTGCGCATACCTTTCTCGGAGGCCCTGGAAGCTGCTCTCGACGGCACCATCGTGCACTCGGGATCCGTCACCGCCCTATGCCGGGCCGCCCGTAAGCTGAAGGTTCTCTAGGCAGAAGGAGACGGCGCTGGCGACGGGGTTGATGTTGGTCCTGGTGTTGATGCTGGTCCT